>DULU01000043.1 GCA_012840225.1 Bacillota bacterium | reverse complement strand
TGGCCGGCTGACTAAGCCGGCCTTTCTTGCGGGCTTTTTTATTCAGCCAACCCGGCGGCAAAACGCTCCATAACCTCCCGGCTCGGGCGCAGGCCGGCCAAAAGCAGTGCGCCCACAAAGGAGCCGCCGATAGGGGCGATGGCGGGAATTACCGGACGCCACCGCTCCCTGCCTTCCCCGGCTGCCAGTTGCTCCTTCACCGCCCGCAGGAATAATTCGGAATGATACATGCCTCCAGCCATGACGATAGGAACAGGCAGGGAACGGAAAGTCAGCCTCGGCCACAGGAGATGGAGCAGCTCCACCAGTGCCGCCGCGCCTTCTTTTATAATGTTGATAGCTATTGGGTCGCCGGCTTCCGCTGCCGCGCTTACCACCTTGGCCATCTGTGCTATGCGGGTGGGCGGGCTCTCCCCCGCTTCAATCCAGTCCACCAGATCGGTGGGAGAATGCAGGGTCATATCCACCTTCATCTTCAGGGCGGCAGCCGTGAGGTTGTCTTCTGCCGGGTCGACTCCGGCATCATATTGCCACAGGATATGCCTGAGCAGGCATTGCCCGATATAAAAAGCACTGCCCGGATCGTTCGTTACCAGATAGCCCCAGCCGCCGCTGCGCATAATCCTTCCCTCGGCGTCCTGAGCCATGACCATCGATCCGGTACCGGCGAGCAATACCACCCCCGGCTCTCCCAGTGTGCCACTATATAAGGCGGCCAGCACGTCGTTTTCCACTTTCCATACCGTACCGGTGCCGGCAAAGAGGGTGGTCGCCACCCCTTCCAGTTCATCCCGGTCGACCTGCGTATCCAATCCACCTAAAGCCAGGAAGGCATGAGTGAGCTCTGCCGGGGTGATCCCGCCTGCGGCACAGGTGTCCTGCATGACAGAATGCAGCACCTCCCGGCATCCTTCCGCCCCCAGCATAGACAAGTTACATGTTCCGGCCTTCTTTTGAGCATAGACCCGTCCTTTATCGTCTGCCAGCACACTGTGGGTTTTCGTACCCCCAGCATCAACCACCCAGAAAAGCAAAACCATCATCCTCCCTTGGTCCTTCGATAATTACGCTACCCGCCTCGCCGGCACCTGCCGCCTGCCGTCAACTCTCGCCCCCCCTCCCCCGCCTTTGGCCTCAGCCGACGCCCGCTGCTCATACCCGACCCCTCTGCAGGTCACAGGCGTTCAGCGTCGTATCCTTATATCGTATCCATATCCCATGTTTGTCAAGAGAATTGGAGGTCAATCAGATATGCGTCATGTCCTTGACAAGCCGAATATAATCCTGGTCAACTGCGATGATCTTGGCTACGGCGATTTAGGCTGCTATGGTTCGCAGCTGAACGATACACCCATATTGGACCGGATGGCTGCCGAGGGCATACGTTTCACCGACTTTTACGCGGCATCGCCGGTGTGTTCTCCATCCAGAGGCGCCATGCTCACCGGTTGTTATCCTAGGCGCATCGGTTTCGATCAATTTACCGGCGGCGCTGCCGTGCTCTTTCCCGGCCATGATGTGGGCTTAAATCCGAATGAGATCACTATTGCCCGCCTCCTCAAAGAGCAGGGCTATGCCACCAAGCTCGTCGGCAAGTGGCATTGCGGCGATCAGCCGGAATTTTTACCCACCAATTACGGTTTTGACAGCTATTACGGCCTACCCTACAGCAACGATATGGGCGTTCAAGTCGGCCGAAAAAGCAGCAGACGTTATCCGCCTTTACCGCTTTTTCGCAACGAAGAAGTGGTCGAACTGCAACCGGCGCAGGAATCTTTGACGGAAAGATATATGGAGGAATGCGTCTGCTTCATCAGGGAAAACAAAGACAGGCCCTTCTTCCTTTACCTGGCGCATATGTATGTCCATCTGCCCATCTACGTGCAGAAACCTTTCCTGGAGAGATCACGCAACGGGTCTTACGGCGGGGCGGTGGCCTGCATAGATTGGGCGATGGGTGTGCTGCTATACGAACTGCGTCGGGCCGGCATCGCCGGCAACACCCTGGTGGTGTTCACCTCCGACAATGGCGCCCGGGGAGATCATGGCGGCAGCAACGGCCCCTTGAGAGGCAAAAAGACCACCACCTGGGAAGGCGGCCAGCGCGTTCCTTGCATCATGTATTGGCCCGGGGTGATCACCGGCGGTCAGGTTGTGGGCGCCATTGCCGCCAATATCGATTTCCTGCCCACCTTTGCTGCCCTGGCCGGCGTTAATGCCACCGAAGTCATCCCGCACCCTATCGACGGTCTGGACCTCTCCGGCCTGATCAAGGGCTGCCCGGCGCCGCAGCAGGCGGCAGCACAGCGGGAAGTTTTCTATTACTGGTGGAAAGACCACCTGGAAGCTGTGCGGTGCGGCCGCTGGAAGCTTCATGTATCCAAGCGCGGCCAGGAGACGCTGGAATTATATGACCTCACAGCCGACATTGGCGAAACCACAAATGTGGCGGCTCAGCATCCGGCTGTGGTGGATAAGCTGCAGACCCTTTTAGACGCCTGCCGGCTGGACCTCGGCGACGGCCGGATGAATATGCCGGGGAAAAACTGTCGGCTGCCGGGCAAAGTGACGGATCCAGTATTTCTCACCGACAGTTTTCCACCCGATTACCCCCTCATCGCCGCAGAATACGACTTACCCGATGCGGGGTAGTTCACATTCTCCGGTAAAGATTATGCCCTAATGTCTTGACGGCGTAAAAAAGCAGTAAGGCGCACCTACCCACACAGGTACGTGCGCCTCACATGACCGTGTCAAACATAAAGCGAGAGCAACGGTTAGCCGGTGAGAAAATCCCACCCTTAGATTCCCTTAGATACCCGCAGATGTATTATCGCGAGTACGCCGACGCTACCTTGCGGAAAGCGGCGAGGATATCGTTGATCTCTTCTTCGCCCCAGCTCTCATAGACATGCAGGTTGAACTGCTTTGCTGTGGCTGCTTCGGCGTTGGGTATGGGGAAGTCGCGGTAATTGTTGCCCTTATACTCCGGGCTGCTCCAGGGCAAGCCGCTTTGGCCGAACACCCGCTGCTTCCTGAACCACTCCATGCGGTGCGGGAAGTGGGCGTAGCTCGGCGTCAAAAGGATTCCCTCCGCCTGCAAAGCTTTCACAAATGTGGCTTTGTCACAGGTGATAGCCTCAGTGTTAACCTCCAACCGGAAATACCAATAGGAAGCCTCGGCGCCGGGCAAGAGCTTCGGTACATTGATCGCCGGGATCTCCCGCAAGCCTTCGGAAATGGCCGCTACCAGGCGACGGCGGGCCGCTACAATAGCCGGCAGCTTCTTCAGCTGCACCCTACCGATGGCCGCACCCAGATCACCCAGATTGCAGTTTAAAGAAGCTATCTGGTTGGTACTTCCGGCCGGACAGCCATGAGGTTTGCCACGGTCGGAGGCCCGGCGGATGCGCCAGTAGAGGTCCTCGTCTTTGGTAAAGACCAGCCCGCCCTGGGAACCGGTAATATGATGCTTGCCGAACATGGTAGAGAAAACGCCGATGTCGCCGAAGCTGCCGAGCGGCTTGCCGTTCAGCTTGGCGCTATGGGCCTGGGCGCAATCCTCCACCACCCGCAGGTTGTAGCGGCGGGCGATGGCCATGATACCATCCATATCCACCGGCTCGCCCATGATATGCGCCACCACGATGGCACTCGTCAGAGGAGTGATCATGGCTTCAACCTGTTCAGGACCTATGTTATATCCACCGGGCGCCGCATCGGCCACCACAGGAATCAGGTTGTTCAGTGGAATGGGCATCATACCGCCGGCATCTGTGATGCAGCTGACGATCACTTCCGAATATGGCGGCAGATCCAAGGCCCGCAAAGCCACATACAAGGCATTGCTGCCGCTGTTGACGGCATCGGTGAAGCCGCCGCCCATATATTGGGAAAACTCCTCGCAATAAGCCTTTTCCACCGGACCATCATAGCCAAAAGCCTGGCCGGTGGCTATGGCCTGATCGAACAAGGCATCCACGGCAGCCTTTTCCTCCTGGCCCAGAAGGCTGCGCCCCGGCCATGGTTTCCGGCGCACCTTGGGCCCTCCGTTGACGGCCAACTCCGATAGGGCTACTTTCGACATATCATGCACGCTCCCACTGTTCTGCATTTTTCCCTGCCGGGCTTTTTACCCTTAAGTATATTTACTACAGTCTTAATAAATATCCTAGGTAGTATCTATAAAAATTTCTGCATACCAAGTGGCGGCGACTTCGCCTGATGGGCCAGTTGGTGGATTCCAGAAGCATCAACCGGAACACATTCTAGGATGATGACTAGATTCCTTGGTGTCGGCACAGGGGTTTTCCTTTTTGTGACGAATTTGGAAAGAGATTACCAATTTCCTGCAACATAATAGATCAGCAGAAGGACGAGGGATAACTCGCATGCAATACGCCATCATGACCGATCTGGAAGGTCCGGCCGGAGTGGAGAGGTTCAGCCAGACGAGAAACTACGAACCTTTTTATGTGGTCTCCATGCGGCAGCTGACCAAGGAAGTGAACGCCGCCGTGGCCGGCATATTTGATGCCGATGCCGAGGCGGTGGTCCATGTGGTCGACGGCCACGGCTCGGGCGGCATCATCAAGGAAGAGATGGACCAGCGGGCCCTCTATATACGCCGGGACCAACCGATCAATATTTATGAGCACTGGCACACCTATCACGCTTTTATGTATGTGGGACAGCACGCCATGGCCTGTACCCCCAATGCGCCCCTGGCTCATACCGGCTCATCCAAACATATCGTCTACAAGCGGATAAACGGCGTCTGTGTCGGCGAATTCGGCATAGGGGCCGCCAAGGCCGGCTATCACGGCGTACCTACCATCTTTCTCTCCGGCGACGACAAAGCCTGTGCCGAGGCCAGCACCTTAATCGCCGGGATCTTTACCGTGGCCACCAAATGGGGTAAAGGCTGGCAAAAAGCACGCCATCTCTCCTCCGATGAAGCCTGCCGCCGGATCCGGCAGACGATAGCGGAAGCCTGTCGCAGTCTCACCGGTCCGGTCGCACAGCGCATCAAGCCGCTGCGCTTTGACCCGCCGTATTCTTATGAAGTCCGCTATATTCGCCCTACCAAGGCGCCGCAAAGGCCGCTGCCCGGAGTGCGGGTGGATCAGCTCGATGCTTATACCGTTCTTTACCGGGCGGACGACTTAGATCTTTTGCCTTTAATCTAAGGGTAAACAATTGCACAAGGGGGACGCCTCATACATGCCGGCATATATAACGATTCATACCGCTTTTGAAAACGCCTCACTGGCCCATTGGGAGAGAAAAGACGATCAGGATTGTATAATTATTCACCCGGTGGCCGGGGGCGAGAACCGCTACCCCTGGTTTTACTTCCTCATCTCCGGGGTAGGCGGACGGGAATGGACCTTTCAGGTACCTGCTTTAGGCCGGGAAACATTGTGCCCGGTCAGCGTGTCGTATGACCGGGTGGATTGGCTCCCACTGGCCGCTGTGCCGCAGGACGGAGAGAGGGTGGCATTCCGCCATCTGTTCACGGCCGATGATGCCATCATCAGCACCACTCCCCCCTATACCGCCGGTATGTTATATGATCTGACGCTTTGGGCCGCCCGCTCCCCTCATGCCCGTATCGAATATATCGGCCGCGAAGCGCCTGCCGGCTCAGAGCCACTGACCTGCATCACCATCAGCGAAATGGGCAGAAGCAGTGAAAAAAGCGGCAGCAGCGCAACGGGCATGGACGAGAACGCATCACCACCAGACCGACCGGCGGTGTGGCTCATAGCCCGGGAGCATCCTCTCGAAGCCGCCGCATCGTGGGTAGCCGAGGGGATGGTGCGCTTCCTCCTCTCCGCCGACCCTCTCGCTGCCGAACTGCGCCGCCGCTTTGTATTCAAAATCGTCCCCATCCTCGATGTCATGGGCGTGTTCCATGCCAAAGAGCATGCCGTTACCTGGGGAGAAGGAGAAAGCGCCAAGGCCACGGCTCCGATAACCGAACGGCTGGCCAGGGAAACGGAAGTCGCCTTAATCCTGAATTTGCGGGCCAAAGTGACGGGTCTCGCCGGCTCGGGCTTCGTAACGTGCCCCCGGCCGCTTAGCCGGACACCGGCCTGCCCGATAACTGGAGAACCGGGAGACTTAACCCCCTGGATATCCTGGACTATAGCCACCTCCGGCCAAATTTACAATAGTGCTGTCGGCGAGCATACTTCCGGCCAAAATGGTGCTCCCGGCGTGAGCACCAGCGCCTTCCTGGCCTATATGACCGGCTTATGCCCGGCAGCTAGTGTGGGCGAACTCGTCACCTCCTGGTATTACCCGGCAGAAAGCCTCAATCTGACCGGACCGGTAGGCAAGACCCAGTATGAACTCCAGCAAGAAGGGGAGATGATCCTGCGGGCGCTCGCCGCCATGACCGGACCGGCCGCCCTGCCGGAGGTGCCGCCGCTGCTCATGCCCAGGCTCCACTTCCCCAAAGACGGGAAAGAGCCGGCGCAGGCTGAAGTGTGGTGTGCTGTGGAAAATGCGGAAGAGCTGGAAGTGTCCATAGCCGGAGAAGGGTGGTCGGCAAGGATGGCGCCCGACAGACAACAAGGCCGCCTCGTGCACTACTCCCTCACCCTGCCGGGGGAGGAGGCGGCTTTGGCGGAATACATCACAGCCAGGAGCCGCAGTGGTAAAGTGAGGCGCATCACGTTCGTGGAGCGGAAGAACCGTTCCTCGGATTCCAGCCTGCTATAGACCGGGGACGGAACAGGCCGGAGCAGGAAAGGCTAAAACCGGCCGCTTCCGAGCGCTACCTTGAAAAACAGAGAGGTGTTATTGCCCAGCACGGTAAACTGGCCTCCCGGTGCACCGTAACTATATGACACACCGAAGGTGGTCGTGATCTTCTTCACCGGCGAGTAGGCGAGCGAGCCCGTCACATAGCCCGTCTGGCCGGAGAGATCGCCCAGCCAGAAGAGATTGGCGGAGAGGTCGCTTTTCAGCACCTCCTGCCAGGAAAGCATGGCCGCGGCATAATGCTTGCTCACTTCGGCCAGGTCGCCGGCCGTGAGCTTGCCTTGCACCATCAACAGAGGAGCCGTGGACCAGACGAAGCGCGGATCGTCATACCCCTCACCGTTGTAATAATACTGAGCCGCCGCCGTCATATTAAATAAGCCGTCGTCGTCGGAGTGGGTATACATAAAGCCTGCCGTGCCGCTGTAGAACAGCTCATCCTCCCGCCGGTAAATCACGGCGCCAATTCCCGGCGGATCCGCCTTGAGGAAATTCTTGTCCGAACCGAATTTCACCACCGCTTCACCGAAGAGGGCTACCTTCCCCAGCGAGCTGCTGATCGTGGCCATGGCGGAAGGCTTCCGGCCCTGACGGTAATAAGCTCCCAGGCCGAGTTCCGTGGTCTTGAAGACGATCTCCGCTTTTGGGGCCACACCGATGTCCCCAGGCTTTTCGGCTTCTTCAGCCAGTATATATAAATAGGTATTATGACTTTTCACCGGCTTATTGATCTTCAGCGCCACCGGTCCTTCCCTGTCGGCTTCGGGATCCTCCGGATTGATGGCGGTCAGATTTATGATGTCGGCCGGGCTGAAGAAATAGCCCACGCCCCAGCTGATCTTCTGCTTGCCGGCGCGGAAAAATACCTCGTCTTTATGGTGGAAGTCGGCAAAAAGTTCGGTGATACGCAAAACGTCGTGGAACTCCCGGTCCTGCTCACCTGGATCATCGTATCGCTTCACGCTGAAGGGATGAGATATTTTGGCTTTGGCAAATACCCGGTAATCCCGGTCGGGACGGGCATCGAGATAAATAGTAGCCCGCAAGCCGGTGCTCAGGGCGCTACTGGTCGGCTTGTTAAGCTGAGAGAGGAATTTTTTGCCGTCCTGCCAGAACCAGGAGCTATCCAGGCTGAAGCTGAAATCACCGCCAATCTCCACTCCCGAAGCCGTGAGCAGCTCTTCCTCCGGCGAAATGGCCGACGCATCCATGCTGATTTCCGTAATGAAACCGGTACCCCCCCCGAACAAAGCGGCTTCATCGTCAAGTTCCCCGCCAAAAAGGGCAGCTTCATCAGCAAACCAACCGCCGCCAAAAAGGGCGGCCTCGTCTTCCTCGTCAGCAAACCCGCCGCCGAAGAGCAGAGCTTCGTCGGCGATGATGACCTCATCGGTGTCAGTACCGATACCGGACGACGCCGCCTGAACCGTCTCCGTCCCCGGCGGCGCCCATAAAAAGGCGGCAGATAAAAGAATGACCATGACAAAGAGCTTCGCCACCCGGCCCCTGCCGGTGATCTTCTGTATATGCGGGAAATTTCTCATGACTATATAGCCCTCTCTCAGCGGTTGACGCGCTCCATATATGATTTGGTAAACACCGAATCGGGCAGGTTTTGTATGGAAATATTCTTCAAGGTAATCTGCGTCTTCTTGCCGGCCACCAACTCGTCGATCAGGATCATGCTGGTCGCTACATATGCCGATCCCACTTTGGCGTAATTGGGAATCAGAGCCGAACGCAAAAGGCGACCGCTCAGGCTGTACGACTCGGTTTTCAGCACCAGATTAGGCTCTTTGTTGACCCAGAGCTTCAGGGTGGGATAGGTCACTTCATCATTGCGGGCCTCAAGCTCCAGGATGTAAACGTCGTAATTATAGAATTTGGCTTCGCTCCAGGACTTCACCTGGTAATCTTTGGCCAGGGTGCTCTGGCTGAAATCCGAATTTTTCGCATCGGTGCCGCTGAAATTCTCTTTCATGGAGGTGTGGGTGAACTTGCGACTCTCCGGGTCATAAAACCACAGGTTGTCGTCTACCAGCAGATACCCCTGCCCCTTCATCACCTCGGGTTCCTGGAAAAGGAGCAGAAACTTATTCTCCCGGTCGCGGCGAAACATGCGCACCACATGCTTCTCCACCCCTTTTTTCGGATCTTCCGACACTATGGTCATCACGGCGGAGAAATCGTTATTGGGAAATGTGCTCAGCTTATCTATGTTATCCAATATCTTCTGCATGTCCGGCGCCTTACTACCGGAAGCCGCCAGGGCCACAGAGGCCGTCATCAGCAAGGCGCAAAGGACGGCAGCCATCGTTATTACCAAAGCTTTGACAGAAGCTTTCCTCACCAAAGATCATCCCCCACCAAAAGTTCATCCCTTACCACAAACAGATGTGTCTGTGTCGCGCGCATATGTCTAGTAATGCGCCCGCAAAGCATCGGCCGGCCGCAGGCGGGCGGCGGCTCTCGCCGGCATATAGGCAGCAAAAAGGGTCATAACCAGCAGGATGAGCAGGTTCATTATCACGCTCGCCGGTTGTATAAGGAAAGTGAAATGCCCGTTATTCATAAAGAATTGCAGCACGGGATATCCATCCAGTTTGATAAAACCGACGACGGTCATGATCACCCAGGCCAGGAACAACCCGCTCAAAGCGCCGCCCAGGCCGATGAATACCGCCTCCCAAAGGAAAATGTTGCGCACGTCTTTCTGCTGCATGCCGAAAGAGCGCATGGTGCCGATCTCCCTGGTGCGCTCAATGAGAATCATGCGGAAGGTGTTGGTGATGCCCACCATGATGATGACCAAAAGGATCAGGAAGACCACCAAAGCCACAGTGTTCAATATGCCCACCATGGCCATCACCGGCTGCATGAAGTCGTTCAAAGTCATGACGGCAAATTTGGTGCCCTCCCAGGGCTCTTCGTCATTCATATACCCGCCGCCGAAGATCTGGGCCATCACTTTTCTTTCCGCTTCGTAGATTTCCTCTTCCTTCTCGGCATCTTCTTTCTTGTTGCTGCCCATATATAAATCCAGTTGGACGCGCGGGTCCACCTCGGCATGCTCTTTCAGGTAGCCATATATGACATTGGACACCTGGTCCATAGTGGCCATGTCATGCAGGAAAAGCAGGATCATCTGGTAGGAACCGGAGTTCAGGGACAGCAGGTCGTTCAGGTAATCCAGATGTACATATGCCGAGGTAGCGCCGAAGTTGGTCTGATCCTCGACAATGGCCGTCACGTAAAACTCGCCCACGTTCTGCTGCCCGGTGATGGTGGAGAGGCGGGCCAATATGGTTTCCCCGGCCACCACGCCCAAGCGTCGGGCAATAGGTTTAGGCAGCACCATGGCATTCGGCTTGGCCAACCCTTCAAGCGAGCCGTCGGTGATGACCAGCTTGGCCGCCAGTTCTTCTTCTTTCTGCCAATCGACGCCCTCTATGGTATGATTGGTCTCCCAGGAACCGAAAATAAGCTGCGCCAGGGACGAAGAGCGCTTGTTCACCTTTTTTACAAATGGCTCCACCAGCTTCAGGCTCTCGTCGACGATGGCGGTGTCGTTTATGGCGGTGATCACCCGCCCGCTGTCGCTCAGCTCTTTACCTGAGATGAAGATATGGCCGCCGGCGATAAAGGAGAAATTGTTCTTGACATTGACGATCATGCCAGCGGTAAAAGCATTGATGATCGTGATCACCAACACCCCGAAGGCGATGGCCCCTCCCAAGAGGAAGCTCCTTTTTCTCTGCCGCTGGGTGTTGCGGAAAGCAATGCGCACAATGGGCTTCATTACCTGGCACCTCAATCGCTCTGCATAGCCCTGACCGGGCGGATTTTCAAGGCGATGGAGACCGGATACCAACTGGCCACCACCCCGATGCCTGTGACTACCACAAGCGACATGACCACCGATTTCAGCGAGAGCACCGGTCTGAGCACTTCACCGCCGAAGATGATGCGGAAGAAGATGTTGGGCGCCTCTATGCCGATGATGTTTAATATCAGCAGTATCAGGCCGCCCAGGAGAATACCGATCAGGCCGAAGAGACCCGAAAGGATAATGGTCTCACAGGTGATCATCCGGCGCACGAAAGATTTCTGCGCCCCGATGGCCCGGATGGTGCCGATCTCCGCAATGCGCTCGGTAATGGAGATGACCAGCGTGTTCATGATGATGATCATAGCCACCACGGCGACGATCATGACGATGATGTTGAACACGAGCTGTATGCCCGAGGTCATGGAAGCCATAACCCCGGCGCCTTCCTCCCAACCTTGCGTGACGGCGGCAATGCCTTCCTCGGCAAAGAAAGTGGCCAAATCCCGGCGCACTTGCTCGACACGGTTGGGATTCTTCAGCTTGAGGAGCAGGAAATGCCAAGCCCCGTCATCCTCGGCCACGGCAGCGGCGCCATCCTCCGCAGTGGCCGCCCCGGCAGCCTCATCGCCCCCGAAAGCCCCGCCGGCCCCGGAAGCTTCATCGCCCCCGGAAGCCCCGCCGGCCCCGGCAGCGGCCCCGGCGCCGTCTCCGTCCCCCCATAGGGCAAAGGGATCGAACAGATCAGCCTCGCCGGGAATAATCTCCGTCACCAGTTCCGCATCGTCGGCAATCAACGACCCGCCGAAGAGGCCTCCATCCGCGCTGCCGAAAATGTCCTCTTCGCTCACCTCACCGAGCAGGGCCTGCTCTATCTCACTGAGCACAATCTCCCCTTTGGACTGCACATTCATGCCCATCAGAGCCCTGAGGTTGGTGATGTCGATCAGCGACACCATATCGAGTTGCGGATTGGACTCCACAAAACGCATGATGCCCAGCACTTCCAGCTCCCGGATCTTCGTGCCCCCCAGCATGCTGAAGCCGGTTAAAAGCAGGCGGTCGCCGGGCACGATCTCCTTGCCGTCCTCGCTTTTCAGCCGCTTGGCTACATCCTCCGACAGGAGAATACCCTCTTGACCGGAGGATGGGTAGGAGCCGGCCAAAATTTCCAGGTTATTGGGAAACATGCGGGCATACCGGGCAAAATCGACGCCGAAAAGCATCGTAAAACCGAGCAGTTCGTCATCCCTGCTGATGCTGGCCTGCCCTATTGCCTGGGGGCTATACGTTTCAATATCCGGATGGGCGGCCACCCATTGCCTGATCTTTTTATATTCAGGTATCACGGGTGTCTCTTCTTCCATATCGTTGGAACCGAAGAGAGACAAAGACCCCCGGTGGGCGCCGGCGATGATGACATGTCCGGTATAGTTGTCGATATAGTTCTTTTTTATCCCGGAGGCGGCGGTGTCCATCAGGGAGTTCCCGACCACCAGCACGGCTATGCCGATGGTGACTATGGCGCCGATAATCAGCGTCTTGCTCTTATGCTCCCTTATATTGCGGAAAGCGATCTTCCATATCACGCTCATCATGGTTTCACCGCTGCTTCAGATGGGTTCCGCCCGTTGCCGCCGGCCGAGCGGTGCACATTCTCCACGATCAGGCCGTCCTGCAGGCGGATGATATGATCGGCCACGGCCATGATGGAACTGTCGTGGGTGGAGAAAACAAAAGTGGTGTGCAATTCGCTGTTCATCTTTTTCATCAGTTCAATGATGGTCTCCCCGGTTTTGGAGTCCAGGTTGGCCGTAGGCTCATCGGCCAGCACAATCTGGGGTTTGGTGGCCAGGGCTCTGGCAATGGCCACCCGCTGCCTTTGCCCGCCGGAGAGCTCATTGGGCTTATGCCGCCGCCAGTCGGCCAGGCCGACGGCATCGATCAGATAGTTGATCCATTCGCTCCTCTCGGCTTTGCTCATGGCGGACTTACCCAAAAGGAGGGGAAACTCCACATTTTCATAGACGTTCAGGACCGGTATCAGGTTGAAGGACTGAAAGATAAATCCCAGCACCTGATGGCGCAGCTCCGTCAGCTGAAAATCATTCAGCTTGCCGGTATCCTTGCCGGCGATGATCACCCGCCCCTCGGTCGGCACGTCGATGCAGCCGATCATGTTCAGTATGGTGGATTTCCCGGAACCGGAGGGGCCGATGATGCACAGGAAGTCGCCCTTGTCGATGGTGAAGCTGACCCCTTTTACCGCCTGTACCTCCGTCTTGCCGAGAGGATACACCTTTTTCACATTGTCCAACTCAACAATTGCCACTGGGCACACCTCTTGCCAGGCAAATCTGATCTGGTCAGGCAATTTGCCTTGTCAGGTAGAATTCCACCGCTTCGGCCACGCCTTCCCCGCATTTTCCCGTGGCCAAATAGCCACCCGCCCTGGCCACCGCCTGCCGCACCTCGATTTCCGCATTGGCCGGAGCAGCAGCCAAAAAGCCGAACCGCCCGTCCAGCATGGACAGATCGTTCCCGCTGTCGCCCATGGCCAGGACCTGGTGAAAAGCAATGTTTTCGCTGCGACATAGTTCGGCCAAAGCGGGACCCTTACCTGCCATCTGGTGCCGAATAGCAATTCCCGCTACATTCCGCACCGCCCTGTAAGGCACGGCCCCGTCATCGAGCAGGCGGTTCAGGAAGCTCTCGGCCCTGCGGGCATAATCGGCATTTTGAAAGATCAGTTCCACAAAACCTTTATACTCCTCTAAGGCGGTATCTATATGATGCACCTTCGGGTCGATTTCCCCCAAGCGGCCATTAATCTCTTCATCTATTTTTGCCCGCAGCCAGGTATATTGCGAGCGCTCGGCCGCCTCTACTCTTTTATTCCAGTCCGCTAGGGGAATATAACCGCCGGCTGTCTCCTCTTCCGCCTCGGTCCCTGTCGCCGCAGGCCCCCATTTATATATCGCCCTTTCCATAGCGATAATATAGCGCGGCCAGCCGTCTCTTTGGGGATCGATGCCCTCCCGCTTGAGCAAGCCGAGGATAAATGGCATGTCTCTCCCTGTTACCAGGCTGATGGCCACACCTTTCACCGCCAGGCGATGAAAAGACTCCGTCACTTCATCCCTGATACCATATCTGTCCTGCCTGCCGCCCAGCAAGGTACCATCCAGATCAACCGCCACCATGCTTAACTTCACTTGCCCGCCTCGTTTCATTGTTTCATATTCATTTATTTTCGGGTAACGTTGTTACCATTCTATCAATGAAGAGGTGGCAAGTCAACTACACCGGCCGACTTTCAATAGCGGCACTCTGCGCATCTTTTCTGGCCTGCAGCATCTTTTCCGTCTCCCAGTGCAGGCTCACGCTCCCCGTCCTCCTGGTCAGCTCCAGCACCAGCATATCTATGAGCATCAACTGAGCCGCCCTGATGCCCAAAGGTTCACCGCCCAGTGTTACATCACGCGCCGCCGTCAAGAGCACTTCATCCGCCACCTTGGCCAAAGGAGATTCGGCGTGGCTGGTCACCACCACAATCAGGCAGCCGCGGCTGCGGAACGGCTGCACCGCTTCGGCCACAAACACCCAGCGGCCGGACTGGGAGAACACCAAGAGCACATCGCCCGGGTTCACCGTCTGCGAGAGAGCTTTCAGCTGGGTGACATCATTCACCGCATGCGAGCGACGGGCCGCCCTCATCATCTTGTGCTCGCCGCTTAAGGCCAGGTATGCCGAATCGCCGGGCAGACCGAACCAGATCACCAGGGAAGCCCGGCACATCGCCGCGACCACCCGCTCGAAAGCCGCCGGGTCCAGGACATCCATGGTGGCATATATTGAATCGGCGGTCAGACCGAAAACCCGCCTCGCCGCCTCCGGAAAGCCGGCGGTAGCTTCCCCCTCCTTATCCGGAGCGGCACCCGACATCTCCTGCAGCCAGGCAGCGCGAAACTCCGGAAACCCCTCATAGCCCAAACGGCGGCAGAATCTCACCACCGTGGCTCTGGACACCCCCAACCGGCGGGCGATTTCCCCCGTTGTGAACTTGGCCGGGACGATCTCTTCAGGAGAGAGTTCCAGCAACCAGCAGGCGATCTGCAAAAAGGCGCCGTCCAGACTGTTGAGGAGGGCCCGAATGCGATTGGCCGGCAGATCAGGTCCTGATTTCCCGAGCACGGCATGTCCTCCATATCTATCGAAAATGGTGCGGCGAGACAGACAACCTCACCCTCGACCTTCGCCTTCAGGCCATCTGCCCCTGGACGGCGTTTGTTTCAGCTTTCCAGCATGAATTTCCTCTTATTATTTTCGACCAAATGCGTCCGTTTACGTCTTTTGCCCACGCTGTCCCCGGTTTAGCTCTCAATTGGTCCACCGTTTCAGGCGCAAGGCGTTGGTGACCACGGAGACCGAGCTAAAGGCCATGGCAGCCCCGGCGAGAATAGGCGATAGAAAGCCGGCAGCCGCCAAAGGTATGCCGGCGGAATTATAAAACAGAGCCCAAAACAGGTTTTGCTTGATATTGCGCATGGTGGCCCGGCTCAGCCTGATGGCCGAGACCACCCCGCCCAAATCATCCTTCATCAGGACAATGCCGGCCGATTCGATGGCTACATCGGTGCCGGCCCCGATGGCAAAACCCACGTCGGCGGTGGCCAACGCCGGAGCATCGTTGATGCCGTCGCCCACCATGCCGACCAGCAAGCCCTGCTCTTTGAGCTTCTTGATCTCGCCGGCTTTCTGGTGGGGCAGCACTTCGGCCAACACCTGTTCCTGATCTATGCCCACCTCGGAGGCGATGCGGGTGGCCGTTGCCCGATTGTCGCCGGTGATCATATAGATCTGGAGACCCATCTGCCGCAAAGTGCCAATGGCCTGCGCCGCCCCCGGTTTCACCACATCGGCCAGGGCGATCAAACCCGCCGTCCTGCCTTCTACCGCCACAAAAACCACCGTGCGGCCTTCTTTTTCCAGGGCGGCCGCCGCCGCCTCCTCAGCGGCGGATATTGCCGCCCCTTCCTTTTCCAGAAGCGCCCGGGTGCCCACCACCACTCTGAGCTCCCGCTCCCGCACCTGCTCCTGCACCTGCTCCCGCGCCTGCTCCTGCACCACAGCCATTACCCCGCCGCCCGGCACCGCCGCAAAATCCCGGGTTGTCCCGATCGGCAGGCCGCGGCTATAGGCCGCGGTGACAATCGCCTCGCCCAAAGGATGCTCAGAGCCCTTCTCGGCAGCCGCCGCCAGACGCAATATGTCGTCCGTCGTGAATCGGTCGCCAAAAATGTGCACGGCAGTCACTTCAGGCTGCCCTTTGGTAATGGTGCCGGTCTTGTCGAAGACCAGCGCCTGCAGACCGCCGGCTCTTTCCAGGTATTCCCCGTTTCTGATCAGGATGCCGTGCTCGGCCCCTCTGCCCGTTCCTACCATTATAGATGTAGGCGTGGCCAATCCCAGGGCGCATGGGCAGGCGATCACCAGCACCGCCGTAAAGTTGATCAAGGCCCTGGAGAAATTGCCCTTATCCAATAGGCCATACCACAGGAGAAAAGCCAGGACGGCTATGGCCACCACCACCGGCACAAACCGGGCGGAAATCCTGTCGGCCAGGCGCTGCACCGGCGCTTTACCGCTCTGCGCTTCCTCCACGATGGCAATGATGCGCGCCAAAGTGGTCTCCTCCCCCACCCTGGTCGCCTTCATCCTGAAGCTCCCGTATTTGTTTATCGAGCCGCCGGTCACCTGATCGCCGACCGCTTTGTCCACCGGCGTGCTCTCCCCGGTGAGCATCGACTCATCAACCGTAGAGAAGCCCTCGATGACCACGCCGTCCACCGGTATCTGCTCTCCCGGCCGGACCACCAGCACCTCGCCCACCTCTACTTCCTCGATGGGCAGCTCGATCTCCCTCTCAGTTTCGGTCCCGTCGGACGAGGAGCGGATGACGCTCGCCGTTTTGGGCTGCAGACCGATCAGCTTTTCGATGGCGGCAGAGGTGCGCCCCTTCGCTGCCGTCTCCAGCATCCGGCCCAAAATGATCAAGGTGATGATGATGGCGCTGGTCTCGAAGTAGACATCGGTCAGCCGAAGTCGCTCTCCCCAGAACGTCACCACCGCGCTGTATAGATAAGCGGCGGTAGTACCCATGGCCACCAGGACCGACATATTCGCCCCTCCGGAACGCAGGACATAAAAACTGTCCTTATAAAACTGCCACCCGGCACCGAATTGCACAGGGGTGGCCAGTATAAATTGAAAGAGAGGCATATGGAGCACAGCCGGAAGCCTCGGGCCGAAGCCCAGGACCTCACCTATCATGGCGAAGAGCAAAGGGGCGGAAAAAAGAGCGGAGAAAATCAGCCGGCGGCGCTGACGCACGAGCTCCAGAGCCCGCTCCCGCTCCCGTTCTTCTTTTCTCCGGCTTATTTCGGTTTTTTTATCTCCCTCTCCCACTCCGCCTCCACCCAGCGGCCGCGCCCGGTAACCCAGCTCATCGATGGCGGCAGCCACCTGTGCCGGCTGTATGCGGGCAGGATCATAGGTGACAAAAGCTTTTTCCACCGCCAGGTTGACATTAGCTTTGAGCACGCCCGGCAGGGAGGAGAGCTTTTCTTCCACCCTGGCCACACAGGAAGCGCAATGCATACCGCTGATCAAGATCTGGATTTCCGCAGTGGTGGCGCCCTTCATGGAGTTCACCGGATTCACCCCAACCTTCTCTGTGCCAGGTTTTTCAGGTTTATTATGCACCTGTGGCCGAGGCATACGCTGCAAACATTACTTCGCTGTTTTACAATATTATAAACGACTTAACCGGCGATTTCCAGACAGAAACGTCTTTTTTACGGTTTATCAGCTGCCGGTTTGACCCTGCTCCCGGCCTCGGACGCCTCCAGCTCCTGAAGGGATAGGCGATATAACTCTTCATTTATGGCAATGGCCTCGGCCACATTCCCGGTCATGACGGCGGAGGCGAGCTGTTTGTGACGACGGTACCTGGCCAGCAAAGTCTCGGAAGTGTCATATCTCGGGAAGCGGGCGCGCAGATCCCAGAACAGTTCCAGGATCATCAGCAGAACACGGTTGTCGGCCAAAAGGGCGATCGTGCGGTGAAAAGCGATATCCTCCGCCCACAGATCCTCGCCTTTTTCGGCGCGTTCTTTCATATGCCGCAGGCAATAGGCCAACTCCGCAAAGAGCGGCTGGTCCGGGTCGGTGATCGCCGCCTGCGCCGCCCGCTCTATCGAATACCGTTCCAGATAACGCCGCACATCGGCAATTTGCCGGATGTCGTCCTTCTGGAAGACCAGGCGGGCCGGCAAGTTTGCCAATATCTGCCCTATGTCGAAAGACCGAATAAAACTACCCCGGCCCGGCTCGATGCTGATGACCCCCATCATCTCCAGAACCCTCATGCCTTCCCGCAACGCCGTGCGACTGACGCCGAAAAGCATGCACAGCTCCGGCTCGGGCGGCAGCCGATCGCCGGGCTTCAAATTGTTATCTTCAATATAGTTCTCTATCGCCCGCTTTACCTGCTTGGCCAAAGTAGTCGACTGCGGACACACCGCCCACTTCGAATGGGACCTATCGGCGTCGTTCCAAATAGCTTTTCCTTTATAGGCCTGATCGGATCTCCGCATCCATTACATCCTTTCACGATTCATCTGCATACAGGGACCCCCTGCCCCATAATGAGAGGAAAATCCGAGGTGGAAATACGAAAGAGGTGACGTCTACGGCAATAATGAACTCAAGACATATCTTGCGAAAATATCAATCGCAGGTGAAGGAGAGTGGCGGATCCACCTTTTTTACGATGCAGTCATTGGCATAGGTGCGTGGCGGCAAGAGGATCTGGGTGTTTACCGTTCTACCCTTTTCTGCGGCAAAAGGCGCATGATGCCAGATACCTGGTTTCAGCACCACGAAAGTACCCTTCGGCACGAAAAACACTTCCAAATCGGCAAGCGGCACCTGATCGTCCGGGGTAACCGGACCCACATGGAGGAAGATATCGCCGTCGAGCGGCAGGATGCCCTCACTGGTCGAGGTGTGGAACTCGCAGGTGTCGATCAAAAGCGGGCGCCACCTGACCTGGCAAATCCCCACCGCCACCTGCCCTCCCGCGGCCGCCGGTCCCAAAGAGATCATGCCGCCGGCATCAGGCCAAAACTTGATCACCTCGTCCCCCACCAAGGGTTTGCCGGCAGGCGGAGCCACAGGAGCAAAAGTACCATATGGGCGGAAGTCCTCATAAGAGAGCTGCTTGACGCGCAGCATGCGGCTTGTCGACATGAACGGCGACCTCCCCATGTTTCAAATCTATCTTCTAACTTCTTTTACTTTTACTTTACCTAAATACTAGCTCCTCCCGCCACTTCTCCCGCACTTTTTTTGTCTCTAATAACACTTTTCTCCAACTGCAGGAGGGCAATGCTCGCCAGCACCACCACCACCCCGACCACCTGCCGGGGCGTCAACACCTCACCCAGGAGGATAATACCGAGGAGTGCGGCACTCACCGGCTCCAAGGTGCTCACAATCGCTGCCCTGGACGGCCCGATGCGGCTCACCCCGGCAAAAAAGAAGAGGATGGCCAGCACCGTAGCCAATACCACCTGGCCGGCAATCATCAGCCGGGCAGGAGCAGGCGGAATCACCAAGGCCCCGGTGGCCGAGGCGTATATCACCTGCACCACCGCCCCCGCCGTACAGACGAAGGTAGTGGAGGTAAGGGGCGGCACCCGCTCCACCACCCGGCTCCCCAGGGTGATGTAAACCGAATAGACCACCGCCGCCGCTAGGCCGTAAAACACCCCCAGGTAAACAGTGGAGCCCGGCTCGTTCTCCCCGGACAAAGCCACCAAGAGGGTGCCTGCGGCCGCGCCGGCCAGGGAAACCATCCGCATCAGGGTAAACTTTTCCCAGCCCAGCAAAGCCACCTGCAAGGTCACCAGGGCCGGATATGTATATAACATCGCCGAAACCAAACCGGCGGAGGCAAAACGATTGGCGTTAAGAAAAAAGGTGGCCATGAGGTTATATCCCACCCCACCCATCAGCGCCAACCACAGGATATCCCGAACGGTCGGGAGCTTTTGCCGGGTGATAAGCATGATCACCCAAAGGATAACGGCGCTGAGCAAAAAGCGCCAGGCCACCATGTTGGTAACGGTAACCTCATGCATATATGCATATTTGGCAAATATGCCGAGAGTGGAAAAACCGATCGCCGACAGGGCGGTGAGAATATAACCTGACCACTGCTTCATCCGATCACCTTAATTCACCTGTAAGTATACACGAAAAAAGGTTATCAGCACGAGCACCGATAATTATAGTTTGCCGGAGCGAGTAGCGATGAGGAGGAATTTCCGCACATGACCGATTTGGCCGTCTTTAAAGCTACAGTAAGTCACGAAGCACCGGACCGCATTCTATACAAGGCGTCTTTCAGCGATGATCTTACCCGCCGTCTGGTGGAATATATCGGACATGAGCGCATACACGAGCACTTCGGCTTTTGGACGCCGGTATTTGTGTCGCCCCGGGCGAAACCAACAGAACCGCCAAAGGAAAAATTCGCTCGATATTGGAGAAACCGGGATCTGCCGGAAGGGACCACCATTAACGCCTATGGTGTGGCCAGCGTTCCCAGCGGCTATTATCACTTTTGGGGATACCTTTCACCGCTCGCCGAAGCTGAAAGCTTAGCCGAAATAGAATCCTATCCTCTGCCTGAATTTATTGATACGGAAAGCGAGATTGAACGGCTGCGGGAACAGGTCAAGCAGAGACATGCCAAAGGTCAGGTCGTGGCGGGCTCGGTCGGTCATATATTTGAAATCGCCTGGCAGATAAGAGGTTATGAACAATTCATCACGGACCTGGTGGTCAACCCGTCGTGGGCTCAATGCCTGCTGGAACGGGTGGGTGAGATGGCGCTGAAGAAAGCCAAGGCCGCAGCAGCCGCCGGGGTGGACTACCTGCATTGCGGGGATGATGTAGCCGACCAGCGCAGCTTGATGTTTGCTCCCGATATCTGGCGCCGCTTTATGTTGTCCCAATGGCGGCAGGTCTGGCAGGAAGCCCGCCGGATCAATCCTGATATATTGATCTGGTATCACAGCGACGGCAATATTATCGACATCATTCCCGACTTAATAGACGCCGGGCTCAACATTCTGAACCCCTTGCAGCCTGAATGCCTGGACATCGACAAGGTTTACCGGCTGTATGGTTCGGTTCTCACCTTCGATGGGACCATCGGTACACAATCTACCATGCCCTTCGGCACACCGCAGGATGTGGAAAAGCGAGTGGCCGGGGTTATTCAGGCATACGGCCGGTCGGGAGGGTTGATTATATCACCTACCCACCTCTTGGAACCGGACGTCCCCGTTGAAAACGTCGTGGCGCTGGCCGAAGCCTGCCGCCGCTACGGGCGGAAAAACCGGTCAGCATGAAACCTTCTGCGTCGGATCCAGGCGGGCGATGCCGCCCAGCTGAGTCGGCACATGGATGATGGTCACCGTATCCCGGCGCAAGCCCTCCTCAATGGCTCGGCCAAGTTGGTCGGGCTTTTCTATATATACACCACAAGCCCCCAAAGCTTCAGCCACTTTGTCGAAACGTATGGTGCCGAGCTTGGTGGCGATGGAATATCCTTCCTTTTGACCGTCGGAGACGATGCCCCAGGCTCCGTCATGGGCAATGACAGCCACGTACGGAGTGCCGAAGCGCAGAGCTGTTTCTATTTCCGCCAAAGTGAACCCCGCCGAACCGTCGCCGCTCAAGAGGAGAACTGGATGGTCCGGACGGAGCAAACGCACTGTCATGGCACCGGGCAACCCCCAGCCTATCACCCCGCTCGCCCCGCAGGTATACCAATGGGCGGGATGCCGGTCAAATAAGGTCATGTGGGCCCAGCGCCCAATATTCCCGCCATCGATGAGGAAACTGACGTCCTGGTCAAGAAAGGGCTTGATTTCCCGGCATATGCGCATGGCGGAAAGAGGCATATCTTCCTTCAGCGCCAGCGGGGCAAAACGGTCGATGAACTCCCGGCGAGCTTGACGCAGACGCTCAAGCCAGGCCGGCCGGTGAGGGGAATGAGGCATCATAGCTTTCATCTGCTCCACCACAGATTTGGGATCGCCATGAACGGCCACCTCCGGTACCACGCCCCGCAGCAGCTCACCCGGCTCAATATCAACCCGGATGAAGCGCACCCGGCTATGCCAAAATGGCGGCCGCCCGTAACCGAGGCGGTAATCCAGCCTGGCCCCCAATATCAAGGCCACATCGGCTTCATGGAGCAGACGGGTCGCCCCGTTCAGTTCTGTGGCGGCTATGCCTAGATATTGAGGAAACTTGCGGTCAAGACAGCCACGATCCCACAGCTGGGAAAAGACCGGTATGTCCGTTTTCCGAGCCAATTCTTCCACCGCTCCGCCAGCTCCGGCATAAAAAGCCCCGCTGCCGACGATGATCACCGGTTTTTCCGCCTCCAGGAGAAGGGAAACGGCCCGATTGACGGCCTCTTCATTTCCCCGTGAGCTATGGACCACCCGGAAAGGCAGCTTGGCGGCAGCAGCGGGCAGCTGAGCGGCTTCACTCTCCGGCACTTCAGCCTCCCAGACATCCAGCGGAATGGTCAGATGCACCGGCCCCGGCCGGCCGGAAACAGCGCTGGTCAATGCTTTGTGCAGCTCATGCGGCAGGGCGGCGGCGCTGGTTACCAAGCCGGCATATTTACATACCGGTGCCGCCATGCCCACCTGATCTAATTCCTGAAAATGATCCCGGCCACGAGTTTTCAGATCGCTGCAGCCACTGATCAATAGCATGGGCCCACCGTCCCAATAAGCATTGGCTAAACCGGTCAAGGCATTGGTATGACCCGGACCGCTGCTGACGGCCACCACACCGATACGGCCGGTGCCGCGCCCCCAGATATCGGCCATATAAGCAGCAGCTTGCTCATTGCGGGTATCAATCACCTTGATCCCCGAACCGACACAAGCCTCCAGAAACGGGGCCAAGCCATTGCCGCACAAAACAAAAATATACTCCACGCCGCTCAGTTTTAATGCTCTAACCAACCACCCGGCACCATTCATTGCCAATAGCCTCGCCCCTTTACCCTTCACCTTTCACCCTTCACCCTTCGTCCTCATGTCCCCAGCACCTGGCACCTTGATCTTGGCACCGGTCACCCGGCCGATGGCCGGCCTTTGCTGTTATCGCTATCGTTTTCGCTTTCGCTTTTTTCATATAAAACCCTGCCACTTCAGCATAGCCATCGTCCCAGCCAACCATAGCTTTCACATGGCTGCATTGCGATACCTACCCATCACCTTCTCCAGGTATTCGATTACTTTCTCATAACCAGTCAGGTCGTTCAGCACCGTTCCCGGCAACTCTTTTACCTTCTGCTTTATTCCCTCAATGCTCAAATCCTCAGCGGTGAATACCACCAGCGTTATGCCCCTATCCCGGCAAATCTGCTGTTTCACTTTATCCCGTAGCTTCTGTTGATTCACGACATCCCTATCATATAGCTCCGTCGGTCTGTAGTGCTGGTTTCCGTTAAACTCAAAAGCCATTTTCTGCTCTTCATATAGGCGATCGAAGTGCATCTCCCCGCCGGTGTCCTTATTCACCAAGTACTCGGGCCTGGCATTATCCACGGCATTATCCCACGCCAGCACCAGGGAAAGGCCTTCCCTCATCAGCGTTTCACCGAGGAACTTAGCATACTCGATCCGGCGCTGGATGTTCATTAACCTCACGGAAACCGGATCGCTGACCTTGATGGATTTTCTTGCCGTCTTCTCTTTGGTCCTGATAACTATCCATTCCGCCTCCTTCAACTCTTGCAGTGCCCGGCGCACTGTTTTCACATTCAGCTTAAGAAACCTGGCCAGAGAGGCATAAGTAAATGTAGCCGACCCGTTCCATACTTCATAATCCCACAAGGCCTGTATAGCACCGTAAATCAGCTTGGCCTGCACACCTATATTCCTGTCGGTAAGCAAATCGAGCGGGATGTAAGCGAATGGGTAGCTGTAGGGCTTCGACCAGAGCCGCGGCGTGGGTATGACCACCCGCCGTGGCGGCGGTGTTGGTGGCTGGGTCGGCGGGGGCGGAGGCGATAGAGGCGGCTGTGGTGGCGTAGATAGCGTGGATGAGGCCGAATTATTCGATAAGTTATCCGGATCCGGCAGATAATACCGGGCATAAAAACCATGGGCTTCAAGTTGGGAAATAGCTTGGCGGATAGTCGGTCTCGACAGACCAATCCTGTCCATAAGCCTGGTCGGCGAGAGGACCCTGTAATAATTGGTTATTGTATATCTGTCCCACTGAACGATCATCCAGACCAGTTTAGCTGTAGCCCGCAATTCACGGGAAAGCAATATAAGGAAGGGGACTTCCACCACTTTCCTAACGTCGGTCACTTTTCTGATCATATTTCCTCTCCTATCAACCCGGCCGGCCAATTCAGCCAAGCCCATACCCGAGTCTTACATCCATTCCCCACCCGCTTCAGCGAATCCTGCTCATTTTAATATTTAAGTTCGTTAATTATATACATTATGTAACCGTGCATATATACTATTATTATTACATAATGTAACCGTTTCAACCGGCCATCTATCAGCCCATTTGGCCATCAACCCGGCTGAGACCGCCACACAAGCATAATTACAATCAACTGTCCGATTATGCCATCAGGGGGGTTCAACTGGATATTGAAGCGCAGGAGAGCAGGCTGGAAACGTTTTCCAGCCCCCGCGTGGCAAAAAACTGGCTGCCCCTCACCCTCTCAACACAAAAGCCCAGCTGATTTCAACCCAACCTGATTTAACCGATAGGGGGCGGCCACTTTTTTGCCACGATGGGCACCAGGGCGACTGGGCTCATGCTTTTCCCCGAGCGAGCTAACCTGAATTCCAAGGCTTTTGGGACAACCTCTTGATGAAAGTGGGGTATAAATTTAGCTGATTAGTAGTATGGTACCCAGGCTGGAAGCGTTTTCCAGCCCCCGCGTGGCAAAAAAGTGGCTGCCCCTCACCCTCACAACACAAAAGCCCAGCTGATTTCAACCCAACCCGATGCAACCGATAGGGGGCGACCACTTTTTTGCCACGGCGGGCACCAGGGCAGCACCAGACCAACCCAGCGCAGCGTTTGCTATGCCCTCGGATTGATACACCAACACGAGCCAGAGCCACCATCCCCCGGGACAATAAAATAAGCGGCACCCCTCACGCTACTGCGTAAGGATGCCGCCCTCCCAAATCTCAACCAACACCACAGCTACTGACGACCATACCGACAGTCGCTGCTTAACGGATCATATAGCCTGCTCACTGCTCACCGCTCACTGCTCACGCCCGCCGCACTTACTTAAACAGCGGGGATTCCTGCAGGAGTTTGTTTATAGCATTCTCCACCTCGCTCATAGCGACACTCACAGGGTCTTCGCCTGCCGATGCTTTTTTCACCGCTCCCTCGAAAATGGGGAGGATGGAGTCCCATGCCGGTGACAAGATAATACCGGTATCCCAATAATAGTTTCCGATCTCATACATCAGCGAAAGATCAGTATTTGGCATCCTGGTGCGTATATTTTCTATCGAATAAGTTATATACTGCCGGTGCAGGAAGGGCGACTTTGACATGTACTCCATCCATGGCAACAAACCATCACCCAAAGTAAAATACTTTACAAATTCCCAGGCCGCCTCGATATCTTTACATGTAGAAGTAATACCCCAACTGTTAATGCCGCCTCTAGTTATAGGCACGGTGCCCCATGGCAATGGAGCCATGGCCATATCGATCTGTTTGGGATCTACATTGAACTCCCATGACCCAGTCTCTCTGATCTGGGTTGATAGATTACTCCGCTCAATGGCGACGCCGTTACTTTCATTGGTGCGGGGCGCTACTCGGTCGACCAACCAAAGATTAATCAATCTTGAATAAGCTTCGACAACTTCAGGGGTGGCGCCAAGAAAGCGATCAACATAGGGAGTAACCCAGTCTACTCCGAACATGCCTAACAAAATGTTATATGGGGCGTGCCAAATAACAGGTTTCGGCAAAATACTCAAATCGAT
>DULU01000042.1 GCA_012840225.1 Bacillota bacterium | reverse complement strand
GCTCAACGAGCGCTGCCGGCGCGTCTAAAGCGGCATCTGGCGATGGAGAAGAAGCACCGCTGGCATATCGACTACCTGCGCCCGCACGTGGTGGTGGTGAGCTGTGCCGTCGCCTGTCTGGACAGGGCGGCGGAATGCCTCGCCGCCCGCCGGCTCATCTCCATCCCGGAGGCGACGGTGCCTGTCCCCGGCTTTGGGGCCTCGGACTGCCGCTGCCCGGCGCACCTGATCTATTTTCCCATCCTTCCTCCGGCCTGCCGGGAACCGGCGCTGATTTTACCGGAGTTCCGGCAATGGTCTTGGGTCTAGACTAAAACCGATTATGGGCGGCTGGTGCCGATCATGGGATTTATTGTGAGGCGGCGAGAAACCGGCCGGCTTTCCCGGCAGAGCTTTGGCCGCTCAGGACGGCACTTTCCATGGTGGACGGCCAACCGGTGGCCGTCCAGTCGCCGGCCACAAACAGGCCCGGTAGAGGTGTCTCCTGCGGCGGGCGCCAGGTCTGGTGTTCCGGAGCGGGGGAGAAGGTGGCCTGGGGGCGGCGGAAAACCTTGAGGTGCAGGATGTGGCTCCGGTGTCCGACAGGCAAAGCGTCCAGCACGCGCTTTTCCACCCAGGCGGCTATCTCTGCCTCGGTCAGGCCGATCAGGTGTTCCGGGTTGCTGATGGATATCACCCAGTCCTGTCGGCCGTCTGTTCCCGGCGGTTGCGGAAAGATCCAGAGAGCCGGTTGCGGCGCTCTGCCGGGAATGGCGCACACCGGAGCCTGGACGGCCGTTCCTGCCAATGTGAGGCGCAGATCGAGGAGCGGCCGGTATGGAATTTGCGTCGCCGAGTGGAAAAAGGGTAGCCGTCCTACTCGCTCCGGCAGGATGGCGACCAAGTCGCCGGGGGCCACCGCCGCCACCACCGCCCGGCAGCGCCAGCGCCGGTGAGGTGGGCCGGCTACCACGCAGTAGCCGCCTCCTCCCGGCAAGATCTCCAGCTGCTTGACGGGACATGAGGTGACCAGTTCCCCACCGGTCTCTGCCAGCTTGGCGGCTATGGGGGAGAAAAGCCCGGCGCTGTCCGCCGGCAGGGGGGCGATGGCGGAGGCCCGGCGATCACCTAGCAAAGCCAGGCGAAAGACCATGAGAGCCAGCTGGGCGGAGGCCAACTCGGCCGGGGCATTGAGCGCCGGAGCGGCGATCAGGTCCCAAAAATAGCTCCTCGCCGCTGCCGTCTGCCGGCGCCGCTCAAGCCAGGCGGCAAAGGTTTCCCCTGCCGCGCCGGCGTCTCCCCTCGCTACAGCCACAAGGGCCTTGACGAGGTGCCCTTTTTCTCCGGCCGACAAAAATGGATAGCGCCGTAAAGCAGGCCACAGATGCCAGGGAGCCGGCCAGGGGGCGGCATGGATGGCGGCCTCCCGGCCCTGATCGAAAATCTTGACCTGCAGGCGGTCGGGAAGGGGGGCCAGGGTACTGGTGCCCAACCGGTCCAGCAAATCCCGGAAAGAGCGGCAGCAGCCCAGGTAGATGTGCCCGCGGGTCCTTGGGCCGGCCACCGACAAAAGCGTCCGGCCGCCGGGCCGGGCCGCCCGCTCCAGCAAGACCACCCGCCGTCCCTGCTCCATCAATTCCAGGGCGGCGGCAATGCCCGCCGGTCCGGCACCGATCACCACCACATCGGCGACTGCCCCTAGGTGCGCATCGACAGCAGCCACTGCCACCCCACCTTTATGATGATAGCGGCTTTTCTTTTACCGGAAAGCTGGTAGCGCCGGCCCAGCACATCGAAACCATATTTTTCCATTTCGCTCAGGAGAGTTTCATATACGGCGTGCAGGGCCATCGGGCAGAAACGGGAACGGCGGGGCAGAAGAGTGAACAATTTGGTGGCGCTTTGATAATAGGCGCGGGCCCGGGCGGCCTGGAAAGCCAGGAGACGTTGCAGCGGGGGCGGCGTGCTGTCTCCTGCCAGCATCTCCGGGGTGACGGCAAACTGCTGCAGTTCATCGCCGGGGAGGTAGATGCGCCCCTGTTGATAGTCTTCTCCCACATCCCGGATGATATTGGTGATCTGCATGGCCAGCCCTAAATCCGCCGCGTAATCTTCCGCCTGCTCGGAGCGCCGACCGAAGATGCTCAGCGCCAAAAGTCCCGGAGCGCCGGCCACCTCCAGGCAGTATTGTTTCAGACGCGGCCAGTCGGTGAAGCTGACCTTTTCCAGATCCTTGGCCACCCCGTCGAGCAGAGCAAAGAGATGGGCATTCTTGAGGGGAAAGAATTGCTTGGCGGCAAGGAGGGCCGTGAACAAAGGATCCTTGGCCACCCCTTCCAGGCAGGAGAGAAGCTTCTGTTTCAGGTGGGCCAGCGCCTTTTGGCCTTCTTCTTTGCTCGGCGCCAGGTCGACGGCATCGTCCACCCGGCGGCAAAAGGCATATACGGCACAGATGGCGAGCCGCCTCTTCGCCGGCAAAGTCAGGAAGGCCGGGTAAAAATGCCGGGCACTTTCTTTGGTGATGCGCTTGGTATAAGCCAACGCTTCCTTCAGACGGTGATCCGGGCGATAGGGCAGGAGGCCCTGCCACAAAAGCCGCAGTTTGGCCGGCGGGGAGAGAATGACCCGGCGGGTGAAGGCTTCCTCCTTCGCCCGGACCACCGCCCGCAGCACCGCCTGCCCGCCCAGGGTGAAGAGGCGGATGCACCTGGCTTCTTCCTTTTTCAGCAGCGGCAGCAAAAACAGTCCCTTGTCGAAAAAGGGAGCGGTGCGTTCCGCCAGGCGGTCGATCAAAGCGGCGGCAGCCGGGGAATTCACCCCTGCCAGCACGTCGGCTTCCGCCATCCCGGCTTTTTGCAGTTCCTCTCTGGGGATATATATCCGGTTGCGGGCGGCGTCCACGGAGATGTCCTGCCAGAAGTTGACCAGCTGCAAGGCGGTGCAGGTGGCGTCGGCCAGGGACTGCCGTTCGGCATCGTCATAGCCCAAGAGATGAAGGTAGAGCCGGCCTACGGGATTGGCCGAATAGCGGCAGTAATCGAGGAGTTCCTCCCAGGTGTCGTAGCGGTTTTGCCGCTGGTCGCGCCGGTTGGCTTCGATCAGATGAAAAAACGGGGCCGGGGGCAGCCGATGCCTATCGACGGTCTCCTGCAGTTCCCTCAGTACCGGGTGTTCAGGGCGACCGGTAAAGAGGCGATGCACATCGGCTTCCCACTCGTCCAAAAGAGCCGTCCGGTCCCCGGCGGCTTCATCGCCCAGGTCGTCGACGGTGCGACAATAGGCATATAGCCTGGCCACATCCAGCCTCAGGCGGGAGGGAAGCAAAAAGGAGAGCACCGGGAAGTTCTCATAATGGCTCCCGGCCAGTTCTACGGCAGCCGATTTATGAGTTCTTCCGGCTTTTGTAAACAGGCGATGTATCAACACGACCTTGCTCCGTCACCAAGTGGCATAAATATGGAGTTCTTCCAGACGGGACGGCGCGATCCTGCCGCCGGAGACTGCCGTCCTTCAAATTCAGCCGTTTTCTTCACCGTATTGTTCCAGATAAGAAATCACCTGGCGGGTCAGGTAGGTGGGGGTGGAGGAGCCGGAAGTGACTGCCGCCACCCGACAGCCGGCCAGCATCTCCGGCGTGATCTCTTCCACCCCGTCCACCAGGTAAGCCGGTTTCCCTGCCCGGCGGCGCACCACTTCCACCAGCCGGGTGGAGTTGTGGGAACGGCGGTCGCCGACGACGATCACCACATCCGCCTGAGCCGCCGCCGCCACCACCGCCTCCTGCCGCTCCTGGGTGGCGAGGCAAATTTCGTTTTTCACCAGCACCCCAGGGTACATGGCTTTTATTTTGTCGATCAGCTCCTGGGTATCCCACTGGCTCATGGTGGTCTGGGTGGTGACGGCAATCGCCACGCCGGGCGGTAACTTATCTTTCAGCCTGAGAAGGTCTTCTTCCCTTTGTACCAGGTGAATGCGGTCCGGCGCCTCCCCCAGGATGCCTGCCGCTTCCGGGTGCCCGGCCCGGCCGATATAGATAATGTGATACCCGGCGGCGCAGAGCTCCCTCACCAGATCGTGGGTGCGGGTGACGTCCGGGCAGGTGGCGTCGTAACAGTCCAAATCCCTCTCCATTGCCGCCGCCCTCACCTCTGGGGAGATGCCGTGGGCGGTAAATAGGACAGTGCTGCCGTCGGGCACTTGCTTGAGGAGTTCCAGGCGGTCGGCGCCGTCCAGGGTGATGATGCCGTATTCTGCATGCAGCATGTCCACCACATGCTGATTGTGCACCACCATGCCCAGGATGTAGATCGGTCGGCGCACATTGTCGCTTTTGGCCAGCCGCTTGGCCATCTCTATGGCGTCGACCACCCCGTAGCAATAACCCCGGGGGGTCACTTTGATCACTTGCAAATAGAAAACCTCCCTCCCTTTTTAAATATTACGCAGGAGCCGGAAGGAATATCAAGGGCAGGCGCCGCATATATTGACATATTGATATATATTGATATATAAGTATATTGACCGTTCGCCGCCGCGGCCGGCTCAGCCTTACGGCGGGGAATATGATTGGAAGGTAAGCAAATATGGACGATCTGGTCAGAGCTTTCAAGGCCTTGGGAGATGAGAACCGCCTGCGCATTCTGGCAGAGCTGAATAAGGGAAGCTGCGGCGTCTGCCGACTGGCTAAGGCTTTGGACATGCCTCAGCCGACCATTTCCCATCATCTGAAGATATTAAGAGAGGCGGATCTGGTGCTGGGAGAAAAGGAAGGACCACTGGTGCACTGCCGCGTCAATCATGAAGGCTTCAAGCGGCGGGGAATAGATCTAGCTATGGTGTTGAAAGAAGTCGCAGAAAGCCGGTGAACAAAACTTCGCCGCTCCGCTGGAGTGGTAAAAGGAGGTCCTCGGCACTAATGCCGCTTAACACTGCCGTCAATGAAGAACGCTCGGCGCGCGAGCGGGTGTTGACCATCAATCAAGCTATGGAAGGAGTGGAATTGTTCAGCGGGGCCCGCGCTACCCCACCTCCGGGGCAAAACAGCACTTTTCGCCTGGCGCCGGAGCCATTTTTCGCCGATGAGCAGCTCATTGAGGAACTCAGCCTCCTCGGTGAGCATTTCCTGGCCTTCCTCAAAGCCGCCGATCATCTTTACCTGCAAAGCCGGCGCCAGCATATACCGGCATTTTTTCATGAATATCTCGACCAGGGCAAGCCGGAGCAGGTGCTGGATTTCGCCAGGCAAAAGCGGTTCCGCCGCAGCTTGCCGCTGGTGATCCGGCCCGACATCCTCCTGACGGAGGAAGGGCCGGTGGTGACCGAGTTGGACGCCGTGCCCGGGGGCATGGGCCTCCTGGATTTTCTCTCCCGACAATATGCCGCTATGGGCTACCGCATCGTGGGCGGTCCCGACGGCCTGGCCAAAAACTTCGCTGCCGCCTTGACCGGGCTCTGTCCGGAAGTGGTTGATCCCCTGGCGGCGGTGGTGGTCAGCGATGAGTCCGGGGATTTTCGCGGCGAGATGCAGTGGCTGGCCCAGCAGATGCAGAGCCTCATGCGCATCTGCGTCTGTCATCCGCGGGATCTCCTTTTTATTGCCGATGCTCTCTATCTCGATGTGCCCGTCGGCGCCGCCGGGGAGAAGCGCCGGCAGAAAGTGGACATTCTCTATCGCTTTTTCGAACTCTTCGACCTGAAGAACATCCCCCAGATCGATCTCATCCTATATGCCGCCCGCAAGGAGATGGCGGCCTTCACCCCACCGGTGAAGGCCCATCTGGAGGAGAAATCTCTCTTCGCCCTGCTGCATCACCCGGTGCTGCAGCATTACTGGGCGGAGCTTTTGGGCGACAGTCGCCTGCACCTGCTGAAGAAACTGCTGCCGGAGACCTGGATACTTGATCCGCGCCCCCTGCCGCCGCAGGCCGTCATCCCCGGCCTTTCCATAGGCGGCCGGCCCCTCACCGACTTCCGGGAACTGGGCGAGGCTACGCAAAAGGAGCGGCAACTGGTGATCAAGCCGTCGGGGTTCTCCCCCTTGGCCTGGGGCAGCAGGGGAGTGGTGATAGGCGCCGATCATCCCTCAGAGGTCTGGGCTAAAGCTATTGAGGACGCTCTCGCTTCTTTTTCACAGGTACCCCACATCCTGCAAAGATTCCACAAAAGTAAGAGAGTGAAAATGCCATACTATGACTTTACGGAAGGGGCTATCAAGATTATGCAAGGGCGGGTTCGCCTGTGCCCGTATTATTTCGTGCATCATGATCAGGCGCACCTCTCCGGTGTTCTAGCGACTATAGTTCCTCTTGACAAGAAGGCCATTCATGGTATGGTTGATGCCGTAATGGTCCCTGTTGCGCTGCGCCGTTAGCCGGCTGGAACGTTAATAGCGGAAAAAGAGAGAGCGAAAGAGAGATGACCACCCTACAATGCGAGAATATGGCGATGTTCCGTTATGGCGGAATGTGACGCCCCAACAGTGGCGGGACTGGAAATGGCAGATGCGCCATCGCCTGAGGCGGCCTGAGGAAATAGAACAGGTGATCAACCTCACCGCCGAGGAGAAGGCGGGATTCACTGCCGCCGCGCAAGGGTTGCCTGTGGCTATCACGCCTTATTATGCGCTGTTGATGGACCCGGACGATCCGCACTGTCCCATCCGCAGGCAGGCGATTCCACTGCCGGCAGAGGCCGCAGCCGACACCACCGGTATGATAGACCCCCTGCACGAAGAACTGCACTCCCCCGTTCCTTTTCTCACCCATCGTTATCCTGATCGTGTTCTCTTCCTGGTAACCGAGATGTGTCCCATGTATTGCCGCCACTGCACCCGCCGGCGACTGGTGGGAGGCCAGGAAGGCGGTATAGCCAAACAGACGATAGATAAGGCGCTGGCCTATATTTCCGCTCATCCGGAAGTGAGGGATGTGCTGATCTCCGGCGGCGATCCGCTCACCCAGGGAGACGAGCGCCTGGAATATATCATATCCAGCTTGCGGGCCATCCCGCATGTGGAAGTCATCCGCATCGGCACCAGGGCGCCGGTGACCAATCCCTTCCGCATCACCCCGGAGTTGTGCGCCATGCTGAGGAAATATCATCCGCTGTGGGTGAACACCCATTTCAATCACCCGGCGGAGCTGACGGCAGAGTCCGTAGCCGCCTGCAGCCGGTTGGCGGATGCCGGCATCCCGCTCGGCAATCAGACCGTACTGCTGAAAGGGATCAACGATTGCCCGCACCTGCAGAAAAAACTGGTGCAGAAGCTGGTGGCCGCCAGGGTGCGCCCGTATTATCTGTACCAGTGCGATCAGGTGACGGGGTTGGATCATTTCCGCACGCCTCTTTCGGTGGGCATCGAGATCATCGAGCATCTCAGAGGACACACTTCCGGGTATGCCGTGCCCACTTTCGTGGTGGATGCCCCAGGAGGCTACGGCAAAATCCCGCTCTCCCCGAACTACCTGGTGTCGCAATCGCCGGAAAAAGTGGTGCTGCGGAATTACGAAGGCCGTCTGGCCGTATATACGGAAACCAGGGAACCCTACAGGCACGAGGCGGAAGCCTGCCCCTTCTGCCGGGAAGCCGGCACCGCCGAGCGGGGTGTGGCCGCTATGCTATAAGCGGCACCGAGCCACAGTGATGTCGACCACAGGGCGCCGGCGCCAGGCTCAAAGTGCGCCGGCGCCTGACCAACGGTGCACCGCCGCCGGCTAAATTTTGAGGTAGCAATGAGGTAGTCAAATGTTTGATTTGCTGATCAGGGGCGGCACGGCCGTCACTGCCGGAGGATCGTTCCGGGCAGATATCGCCGTGGAGAACGGCCGCATCAGGGCACTCTTGGCCTCAGGAGCCCCTTTTGCCGCCAAAAAAGTGGTTGATGCCGCCGGCTTGCTGGTTTTTCCGGGGCTGATCGATGCTCACGTGCACCTCAGAGAACCGGGAGCGGCGGCCAAAGAGACCCTGATGAGCGGCACGGCGGCGGCAGCCTGCGGCGGAGTGACCACCGTCCTCGACATGCCCAACACCGTGCCGCCGGTGGACAGCCTTGACCGGCTGAAAGAGAAAGCGGCTTTGATTCCGGGCCGGGCTTTTGTGGATGTCGGCCTCTTCGCCGTGCTCACCGGGGCGGATCAGGAGCGGCTCCACCGCTTGAGCGCCGGCGGCTGCACCGGCTTTAAAGTGTTTTTGGGCCCGACCACCGGCCATCTGACCGCTCCCGGCTGGGGCGAGCTGGCGGCGGCGCTGGAGTTTCTGGCGCCGTTTGGCTTACCGGTGGTGGTGCACGCCGAGATGGGCAGCGTGATAGAGTACCTGGAGAGCGCCCGGCAGGCCGCCGGGCAAAAGTGGCATTATGACCATTTCCTGGCCACCCGGCCGGCCTGGGCTGAAGATATGGCCGTGTCCCTGATCTGCCGCCTCTCCGGTCTCACCGGAGCGCCTATTCATCTGGCGCACCTTAGCTCCGCCTCTGCCGTAACTATAGTAAAAGAGGCGAAAAAAGCCGGCTTCAAGGTGAGCGCCGAAACCTGTCCTCATTACCTCTTTTTGACCGCGGCCGATTATGCGGAGATCGGTCCGGCGATGAAGATATTGCCGCCGGTAAGAGAAAAGCATGATCAGGCCGCCTTATGGGAAGGCCTCTTATCCGGTGTGATCGACATGGTGGCGAGCGATCATGCCCCCCACACAATGGAAGAGAAGATGAACCCCGATCCGTGGGCCGCTCCTGCCGGTGCCCCAGGTCTGGAAACCATGTTTCCCCTTCTCCTGGATGCCGCTATTGGCGGCCGCTTCACTCCGGCGCACATCGCCGCTTGGTGCGCCGCCCGTCCCGCCGCCATTTTCCAGCTGTCGGCCAAGGGCGATCTCCAGCCCGGCAAGGACGCCGACCTGGTGCTGGTCGATCCGGCCGCCGACTGGGTGGTGGATCCAACCCAAATGCACAGTAAAGCCAAGGCCACACCGTTCCGCGGCCGCCGCGGCAGAGGCCGGGTGATCGCCACCTATCTGCGGGGCGAACTGGTGGCCGAAAACGGCCGGATTGTGGCCGCACCGGCCGGCAGATGGCTAGAGCCACGCTGAAAAAAGCATAATAGCAATGGCGGTTGATGCCGAGTGGCCGTTCCTTTTCCTCATATGGAAGGACATCATTCCTCTTTTGGGGAAACTAGTAAGTATAAAAAGGAAATTATGGCATAGTGTGGGAGGCAGGATTATATGAGGATGCGACACCGGCTGATTTGGTTTCTGGCGGTCTTTATCACGGCAGCCGTGTCCAGCATGGCGGCGGCGGGTGAATTTTACATCTCCGACGACAAATCATATTGGTGGTATTGGGATGACGCTCCCAGATATGAGCTCCTCATCCCGTCAAATTGCGATTCATACGCACCCAGCGTCATCTTTGACGAGCGCACGTTGGATCTCACCCTGAAAAAAGACGGACCCATTCTGCGCATCTCCGGAGTGTCCAATTTCTCCGGCAGCTACGAGAGCCTGAAAGAGGCGCTCCTGATCCGCTGGCGCCATGTGCTGAGCGGTCTAAAGATAAATATGGAACGGGAATATACCAGCGAACGCAATCTGAAATTCAGGTTTATCGAGATCACCGGCAAGACCCCGACCGGAAAAACCGGCATGATCCGCTATGTAGTCTATATCAAAGGGCGGGATGTGGTGACGATCCAGCTTTTCTGCGAGGAGAAGGAGTATGCCGGAGTGATCAAGGATCAGTGGATGAAAGCCATTCACAGCTTTAACTGGCGCGGTTAACCGGCCGGCAGGGAGGGGTAGTTTGACGTCAATCGATCGCCATAAAACGCTCGGCCTCTCAGAGAGCGACCTGCGCCGTATGTATTATCTGATGCTGGCCGCCCGGGCGCTGGATGAGCGGGCTTGGGTTTTGGTGCGTCAGGGGAAAATAGCCTTCACCGTCGGCGGGGAAGGCCAGGAAGCCGCTCAGGTGGGTGCGGCCATGGCCCTGAAGCCCGGAGTGGACTGGGTGCTGCCCTATTACCGCGACACGGCGGTGGTCCTGGCTTTGGGCATGACCCTGGAAGAGGTTTTTCTGGCAGAATTCGGCAAAGCAAATGATCCCAACAGCGGCGGTCGCCAGATGTCGAAGCACTGGAGCCGGCCGGAGTTGCGCATCTTCTCCTGTTCCAGCCCGGTGGCCACACAGCTGCCGCATGCCGTGGGCTGCGCCCTGGCCGCCCGCCTCTCCGGAGAAGAAGCGCTCGCCTGGGTGTCGTTCGGCGACGGGGCGGTGAGCAAGGGCGATTTTCACGAAGCTTTAAATTTTGCCGCCATATACCGGCTGCCGGTGATTTTCTTCTGTGAAAACAATCAATACGCCATTTCCACGCCCTTTCGCCTGCAGTCGCCGGTGCCCCGGGTCGCCGACAGAGCGGCGGCCTATGGTATCCCCGGGATCACGGTGGACGGCAACGACGTGTTGGCGGTGTATGAAGCGGTGCGGGCGGCGGCCGGGCGGGCCAGGGCGGGCGAGGGGCCATCTTTGATCGAAGCGGTGACCTATAGGTTCGCCCCGCATACCTCCAACGACAACGACCGCCTCTATCGCTCCGAGGAAGAGATAGCCGCCTGGAAAAGCAAGGATCCGATCAAGAGATTTGGAGGATACCTGGCGGAGTGCGGAATATTGTCCCCGGAAGCCGGGGCGGAGCTGGCCCGCCAGGTACATGCCGAGGTGGCTGCTGCCGCCAGACGGGCTCTTTTGGCTCCCGAGCCGCTGCCGGAAACCGCCGGCCGTTTCGTTTACGCCGAGCCGGAAAGCGGGAGGGAGCATTAAGATGGCCGTGCGGAACATTGTGGAGACTGTGGCGCACACCCTGAGGGAGGAGATGCGCCGCGACAGCCGGATCATCGTCATCGGCGAGGACGTGGCGAAGATCGGCGGCGTCTTCCAGGCCACCAAAGGCCTGCTCTCCGAGTTCGGCCCGGAACGGGTGATCGACGCGCCGCTGGCGGAATCAAGTCTGGTGGGGATCGCCGTCGGCGCCGCCGCCGCCGGTTTGCGGCCCGTGGTGGAGATCCAGTTTGCCGATTTCATCTACCCGGCCATGGATCAGATCATCAATGAAGCCGCCCGCCTGCGCTACCGCAGCAACAATGGTTATCACTGCCCGTTGGTCATCCGCACCCCATATGGCGTGGCCCCTGGGGGCGGCGGCGGGTTGTACCACAACCAGAGCGTGGAGGGGATGTTCTGCGGCGTGCCGGGGCTGAAGATTGTGGCTCCCGCCACGCCGTACGACACGAAAGGTCTGCTCATCGCCGCCCTGCGCGATCCCGATCCGGTACTGTTTCTGGAGCATAAAGCCACCTACAGGGCGGTGAGCGGCGAGGTGCCGGACGAGGAATATACCATCGCCATCGGCAAAGCCGATGTAAAAAGAGAAGGACGGGACCTGACGGTGATCGCCTATGGCCTGATGCTGCATCAGGCCTTGGCCGCCGCAGAGAAACTGGCGAAGAGCCACATCGATGTCGAAGTGGTGGATCTCAGGTCCTTAAAGCCGCTGGATAAAGAGCTCATCTGCCGCTCGGTGCGGAAGACGGGCAAAGCGTTGGTCGCTCACGAAGATTGTCTCAGCGGCGGTATAGGCGGCGAAATCGCCGCGGTCATCATGGAAGAGTGCTTTTTCCATCTCGATGCTCCTGTGATGAGGGTGGCCGCTCCGGACATCCCGCTCGCTCCCTATAGCCGCCACCTGGAAGAGCATGTGGTCCCCGGGCGGGCCGCTTTAGAGAAAGCTATGCGGGAACTGGCCCGTTTTTGAAAAGGAGGCCAGGTATGATTACGGAAATCACCTTGCCCAAACTGGGCGAGAGCATTGTGGAAGGGATCATCGGCCGCTGGCTGAAGAAGGTCGGCGAGCGGGTGGAACGCGACGAACCACTGGTGGAAGTGGATACCGACAAGATCAATACGGAAATCCCCTCACCGGTCGGCGGATATATCACCGGCCTATTGGTGGAAGAAGGGCAGACCATTGCGGTGGGCACGCCCATCGCCTTGATTGAGAGCGACGAGCGGGAGGAACAAAGCGACCCGGCGCTCGTCACAGCCAACGGCAAGAGCAACGGCGCAGTCGAGCCGCCGCGCTATTCACCCGCCGTCAGGCGCCTGGCGGACGAGTCGGGCATAGATCCGGCCACGGTGGTGGGGAGCGGTTTGGAAGGCCGGGTCACCCGCCGGGATATGGAACGGGCTATGGAGCAGGCCGTGGAGCAGGCCGTGGAGCAGGCCATGGAGCAGAAGGCCATGGAGCAGAAGGCCGTGGAGCAGAAGGTGGCCCGCCTCTTTTCCGGCGATGAGGTGATCCCGCTCACCAGCATGAGAAGGCATATTGCGGCGCGCATGTGCGAGAGCAAACGCTTGGTGCCGCATGCCTGGACCATGGTGGAGGTGGATGTCACTAAGCTGGTGGCCTACCGGCGGGCCATCAAAGAAGAGGTGTTGAAGCGCGAGGGGGTAAACCTCACCTACCTGCCTTTTGTGATCAAAGCCGCCGTGGAAGGCTTAAGAGCCTACCCTATTTTGAACTCCCAATGGGACAACGATCGCATTGTCGTCAAGAAACACATTAATATCGGGATTGCCGTGGACCTGAACGACGGCCTGATCGTGCCGGTGATCAAGGATGCCGATCAGATGAGCATCATCGGGCTGGCCCAGGCCGTTCACGACCTGGCAACGCGGGCCAGGACGGGCACCTTGCGGCCCGAAGACGTGGAGGGTGGCACCTTCACCATCAACAACACCGGGGCTTTCGGTTCCATCATGTCGGCGCCCATCATCAACTATCCTCAGGCGGCCATCATGAGCATGGAAACCATCACCCGCCGGCCGGTGGTGGTAGGCGACGGCATCGCCATCAGGGACATGATGAATCTCTGTGTCTCCCTGGACCACCGGGTGCTGGACGGAGCGGTGATCGGCCGGTTCCTGCGGCTGGTGAAAAACCGCCTCGAGTCTTTCGATGCTTCTACGCCGATTTATTGAGGAAGGTATTAATGAGCAAATTCAGTGAAGAACGTACCTTTCTATATACCTGGGCCGGCCGGATGGACTGGCATCAGGCCAGGAGTCTGCAGGCCAAGCTGGCCGAGTTGAGAGCCGCCGGCCGCTTGCCCGATCTGCTTTTGGCGCTGGAACATCCACCGGTCTACACAGCAGGCACGCGCACCAGCCCGGAGTTCCTTCCCGGTCCGGAGGTGTTGACCAGACAGGGGGCCAGCCTGATCTGGGCCGACAGGGGCGGCAGCATCACTTTTCATGCTCCCGGGCAACTGGTGGGTTATTGCATCGTGAGAATCTCGCGCTTCGGCGCGGATCTCCATCGCTACCTGCGCATTCTTGAGGATTCCTTGCAGTGCGCCCTGGCCGACTGGGGCATCACCGGCGAGCGGGACAAAGCCTACACCGGCGTGTGGGTGGGCGCGGCCAAGATCGCCAGCATCGGCATCAAGGTTAGCAAGGGCGTGACTTTGCACGGTTTTGCCCTCAACCTGCGCAATAATTTGAGCGGCTTGCGCGATATCGTACCCTGCGGCATCAAGGGGCGCGGGGTCACCTCCTTGCTGGAGCTGGGAGTGAGAGTGCCGGGCGGAAGGGAGGCGGCGGCTGTGGTGGCCAGACATCTGTCCAGAATGCTTTCCCTGCGGGAATGTCGCTATGTTCCCCCGGCTGTCCTGAAGCAGTTGGCGGGGATGGCGGATGGTTGATCGAGTGGAGGATGAGGCCGGAACTCAAGGCGGTGCCGATCCGGCGGCTGATACCGATAAAAATAATAGAAACCATAACATAAACACGAAGAGGAGGCGACTGTTGAGATGGCCATCAGCCTGGATTTGATGAAGGAAATTACGGAAGCGGCGGGACTTCCAGGCTACGAAGGGGAGATCAGGAGCCTGATGGGCAAATATCTCGGCTCCGGGGCGGCGGTGGAGACCGACAGGTTGGGCAATGTGATCGCCTGCAAGGAAGGTACCTCGGCGCGGCCCCGCATCATGCTGGCGGCGCATATGGACGAGATCGGCTTCATGGTAAAAAGCATCACCGAGGAAGGCTTCCTGAAATTCCAGACCCTCGGCGGCTGGTGGGAGCAGGTGATGTTGGCGCAGCGGGTGGTGGTGAAAGGCCGCTTCGGCGACATACCCGGGGTGATCGGCAGCAAGCCGCCGCACGTCCTCACTGAGGATGAGCGGAAAAAAGTGGTGAAGAAGGAAGATATGTATATCGACATCGGCGTGGCCAATAAAGCGGAAGCGGAAGCCAAAGGGGTGACCCCGGGCGATCCGGTGATACCGGTCTGCCCGTTCACACCCTTGGCCAATGAGCAATACCTGATGGCCAAGGCATGGGACGACCGCTTCGGCTGCCTGGTGCTGATCGAAGTGATACAAGCATTAAAGGATATTCCGCACCCCAACACCGTATATGCCGTGGGGACGGTGCAGGAAGAGGTGGGGCTGCGCGGGGCGACCACCAGCGCTTTCGGCATCGATCCGGATATCGGCTTGGCTCTCGACGTCACCATCGCCGCCGACACCCCCGGCCTGAAAGGGGGACAGCTGCAGGCGCGCCTCGGCGGCGGGCCGGCGGTGCTCTTATATGATGCCAGTATGATACCTCACCTGGGCCTGCGCAATTTTGTGCTGGATGTGGCCCGGGAGGAAGGCCTGCCCGTACAGCTTGACGCTTTGGAAAGAGGCGGCACCGATGCCGGCCGGATCCATCTTGCGAGGCGGGGGGTGCCGTCGCTCGTGATCTGTGCTCCCACCCGTTACATCCACAGCCATGCCTCGGTTTTGCATCGGAACGACCTGGAGAATGCCGTGAAGCTCCTCTTGGCCATTATCCGGCGCCTGGACGAGAAAGCGCTGGCTCGGCTGCTTTGATGGCTGTCAGACGAAATAAGGATTATAGAGCTTTTGCTCTTCGACGGTAGTGGCAGGGCCATGGCCGGGGTAAAGCCTGGTGCTCCCGGCCATAGGCCTGACAGCCCGCCGGATGCTCCGCCGCAGCGCGTCATGGCTGCCGCCCGGCAGGTCCGTGCGGCCGACGCCGTCGGAGAACACCAGGTCGCCGGTGAACACCGCCTCTCCCAGGCGATATACCATGTGCCCCGGGGTATGGCCGGGAGTGTGGAAATATTCTATCTTCCCGCCCAGACAGGACAGGCAACCGTCTCCCTCTAAGATGTGAGTGGGGGTAGGCATCTTGATCTCGGCGTCCGGGTTCATGAAGGCGGAGAGGTTCAGCCGGGGATCGGCCGGCCAGCGGGCTTCGGCCTGATGCCCCCAGATTTTCACCTCTGAAGGGGCGGCGGCGCAGACGGCCAAGAGGCCGCCGATATGGTCAAAATGGGCGTGGGTGAGGAGGATGTCGGTCACCACCAGGCCGCGCAAAGCTTCCCGCAAGGGCGCCTCGTCCGCTCCTGGATCTATGACCACGGCTTCCTTGGTGTCCTGCCGGATGAGGAGATAGCAGTTGGTCTCCAGCTCTCCCACCACGATGGTAGCGATGTCTATCTGTGGCAAACTTCTTTCGTCGTCCATGGTAATCATGTTAAGGCAGGAGCGGTGAAAGCGCAAGAGTGAAAAGGCCGAAGGGGAGGCCAAAGAGCGGCTGGTAGCTCTTTCTCTCTTGCCAAAGTGGCGGTGGTGACGTTATGATAGGGATGAAGACTGCGCTGTCCGCCGGCACACTTCGTAATTGGAACCTACAAGTGCAGACAAGGGAATCCGATGGGCGTGCGGCCGGCAGGCCGGAATTGATGCGGATGATCCGGAAGCCGAAGGCCGTCCTCAGGACAACCACCGTAGTGGTTGGGTTCTCATAGTCGAAATGCAGCGGCAGTGCGGTCGTGCCACAGGGAGCCGGAACGCTCCCTTTCTTATTGCCGTTTGCTTGGTGCGAAAGGAGACGGAGCTTGATCAACAGATACCGCGTGCGCGCCCGCCATATCCAGGTATATGAAATAGAAGCCGATATGGAACTGGATGTGCCGCCAGGTTTCGAGCCTACTCAAAGGCAGATAAAAGAAGCGCTGAGCCAGACGGTGCTGCCGTGGCGCCAGCGCATTGATCTTTGCACCATGAAGATCATCGATGCTTCCCTTTTACCCTTGGCCAAAAGAGAGTCCGAGACGGAAGCGGATATGGCGGCTCTCCCGGGCGGCAGTCCACCAACGCCGGACCGGCTTAAGGTTCCTCCGCCCATGGTAACTTTTCCGCCAGGTAGAGGATGAAGCGGCGGGCCGGTTCGCTATTTTGGGCTACGGTCGGGAGGCAGAGGTAGTTGTCGGGATGGCCGGAAGGAACGCCGTATAAATGGCCGTCGATCTCGCCTCTTTCCAGAAGGGAACCAACAGGTGTGTCCAGGAGAGCGGCGCGCAGATCGTCCAGAGGCTGTAAAGCCTCGTTTTGTACATAGATGTTCATTTTCGAGCGCGGGATGACCACTATGTCGGGCGGTTCCTTGCCGACGATCATCAAAACCATCTTTTGATCGAAAACATTCTGGGCCTCGGCAAAGGGCGATTCCGTAGGTACGGCTACCACGTCGACCTTATCCAGCTCCTCGAGGCCGGCGGCGAATTCCTCGCCCAGCTTCACCAGCTGCATGGCATAGTCGCCGGCTTTGGTCAGGATGATAAGGCGCGACTCCGACGGCGGATTCGGGCCGAAAATGCTCCACAAAAGGCCGCCTATCACCAATAAGAGGGCCGCCACGGTGGCTATTTTGGGAACCAGAAGATTGTCTTTAACTTGAGGGTCAACTCGCCGGGGGCGATCAGGCATGAGAGAAGGATCGGCCAGTTGCCGGCAACCCAGGGTGGAGCAGCTGCCGCGACCGATCCAGCAAGCAAAATGGTGCAGCGCTTTGCATCGAGGACAACGTACCACCTTATCGCCGGCTTGCAGAGGTTGTTCACACGCCGGGCAGGTAGCTTTCTCCTCGAAGCTATTGTCCAGGATGGTCACTGTTTCTTTCATATCTTAACGGAGTGCCGGATTCACCTCGCCTTGCTGCGCAAAGGCCGTGGTGCGTATGGCCTCTGAAATAAAGAATATCACGAGCCCGTGAAAACGGCAAGTTTGAGCAGGGAGAGGCCGATGCAGCGGCGAACATGGGAGCGAGGTGAGGCTGTTTGCCGGGAAAAACAGTCCCTTTTTTTACTGTCGTAACTTTAGCGGCGGTATTCACCGCCGCCTGTGGCGCGCTCTTCACCGCCGTCCTGGCGGCACCGTCCGCCGCCGCCGGCGCGGTGCTCTCGGTCCTGCCGGCCGAGCCGCAACTTGCTGATATTCTGGCTGGAATGCGGGAAATATTAAAAACACCGGAGACTATGGGCTTCCGGCAGGAAGTCGAAGCCAGGAGTTGGTTGGGACGCTGGCATTTTACCAGCGAAGTGCGGAAGGAACCCGGCCGGGTTGAGGTGGAGATGGAGGGAGCACCCTCCTTCGTCAACAAGGATTTTATGGCCGATTTAGCCGATTTTGAGAAGGCTTTGGCTCGTTTTGATTTGAAATATACCGGTGAGAGGATCCTGGACGGCCGTTCTTGTTTCGTGATCGAAGGGCAACGCCGCTCTGGACTCTACAGCGGGGCGACGGCGGGCCTCATCTGGATCGACAAAGAGACTCTGACCATCACGCGCATCGAAGCCAGGTATAACTGGGGCCGGGTGGTGGTGGAGCAAAAGTATATGAACTCGGGTCCATATAAGGTGCTGAACAGGCAGGAAGCAGTCATCTCCCCCCTGGGAGTGCGGCTTGAGGTGGAATACCGGAATTATTGGTTTGAGGAGCAGCCTTTTGGCTCTTGACGTAAATTCTGGTATAATGTAGGGGAGAACGCCGGAAAACGATACGACAAGCGAAGGCATCTCCCGGTATGTGCGAAAGGGCAAGCGCTTTTAGGGAGAGTTATGTCTTTTTCTTTGTTCTCTATTCTTGGGTAAAAAACTATCGGGAAGAAGGGGAGAGCCGTCCCCTATCATTATGAGCAGTGAGGTTGTGGCCGGCATGCGTATGGATAATGAAACTTACCGGCTGAAAGTGGAGAATCTATTCACCCTGTTGCCGGGGGAAAACGGTAGTTGGCGTCAGGATATTCAGTCCGAGTTGGAGCATCTGGCTTTATCGGCGCGCAAAGGCCGGTATTTCCTGCGGGTGGTCAGCACGCAACCCCGTCCTGTACAACTTCATTTTTACGGCCATTACATGGCCCGCTCCAAAAACCAGGATGCCTTCACGGACCTGGAGCGGCATATCCGCCATATGTTTTACGAATCCCGCGAAGAGGCGAAGGAGATGCTCGCCGCCCTGGTCAAGGCCAGTACCCTTCCCGCCATATTCCGGGTGATCGCCCTGACCGAGGAAGGTTGGCTGGCCGGCGAGTTGATCCGCATCGTGCTCTCCGCCGATATCAAAGAGCTGCGGCCGCCCATCAAAGCTCACCTGCACTCCAACGACTATCTCTTGCAGTGCCTGGCCATCTATCTGATCGGCAAGCTGGGTGATGAGGAGCTACTGCAATCCTTGGCCGATTTCTACCGAAAGCCGGAAGGCGATAAGGTGGACCGTCTGGAAAAGAAGGCTTACGACGCCCTGATCGAAGGCGGGCGGATGGCTTCCCTGGACCGGATTCTCCGCTGGTTGCGGGACAAGAACGCCCGCATCCGGGAGATGGCCCTCACTTTGGTCGGGGAAAGGATGGATCCCGAAGCGGTTACCGATCTGGTCAAATTGGTGTTGATCGACCCGAAGACCGGACCCAGGGCGGCCGGCGTGCTCTTGAGCTATGAGCAGGCCGGGATCATCAGCTGGGACCGCCGCGATGAGAAGTCGGCGCGGATCCGCAGCATCACCGCCACCGCCAAGCAGGAAGCCCTGATCAACACTTTCCGCCATATCCTCCTTCGCCATGAAAACCCGGTGGTGCGGGAGGTGGCGGCGAAGATGGCCCGGTTGATTCCCGCCGCCGTCGAGCTGGGTTCCCAGCTGCGCCGCCTGGTCACCGAGGATCATGCCGCCTCCGTGCAGATCGCCGCTTTGTGGACCCTGGCCGACATCGACCGGGAAAAGATGATGACGGCGCTGATCGAGCTGTTTTCCGCCGATGCCCCGGGACGGGAGGCCACCGATGCCGCCAACCTGTTGATGGATACTCTTACCCCGGAAGAGGTGCACACCATCAAGGAGGGGATCAGCCGGCGCATGGAACGGAGACAGGCGGCACTGGACCGCTTCGCCGCCAGCGTGGAGTGGTGGCGGCACGACACTTAGTCTGCCAAAAGGTATAACGAAGCAAAAAACAGAAAGAACAAGCGCAGCAAACACGACAAGGGGGTGCTGCTTGCGGCCGGGGTAGCCGCGAGCCGATTGATGGAAAACGTAACCGATGCCACATTTGCCAAAACCGTCCTGGAATCCGACCTTCCCGTCGCCGTCGACTTCTGGGCGCCGTGGTGCGGTCCCTGCCGCGCTTTGGCCCCGATCCTCGAAGAGGTGGCCAAAGAGCTCGCAGGGCAGGTAAAAGTAGTGAAGATGAACATCGACGAGAACCCTGATACACCGGCCAAATACGACATTATGAGCATCCCGACCGTGGCCGTGTTCAAAAAAGGTAATGAGACCGGCAGAACGGTCGGCGTCGTGGCCAAAGAGGAATTGATTCAGCGCATCAAGGCAGCCTTGAAATAAACAAGCGACCGATAAGTTAAGATGGCTGGTGGTCGACCTATGCCTGGGAAATCAGCATTGTTTCTGTTCCCGTTGCTCATCTGGGCCGTTTTCCTGGTGGTCCCGGCCGGCGAAGGGGCCCAAAATATGGTGATGGACGGCGGCTTCGAAATGACGGCGGCCGGGAAAGGGGTCTTCTGGATCTTCCGCGGGGAGGGAGCGTCTTTGGCTCCAGGAATGGGGAGAGGCGCCGGGGAGGCGGCGGAGGGCGCCGCGGCAGTGACCCGGCCGGCTGCCGATTATACCTGTGAGATCATCCAGCCTCTCCTGCCGTTGACCGCCGGGCGGCAATATGTTCTCTCCGCCTATGTGAAGAATCTCGCCGGGACGACTGGAGAAGCCATGATCGGTTTGCGCCAGGAGAAGGATTTTCCCCGCCTATTTCGCGATATTCCTCCCGGCAAATGGGAGCGCCTGGAGCTGGCTTTCACTCCCGATGTCGGCTGGGCGCAGGTGGTCCTGAGCGGCGGCGCCGGAGTTGAGCTGGTGTGGGACGATGTGACCCTGAAGGAAAGTACCATTCTCTCCGAGCAGTTGGCCTCCGAATGGGAGCAGAGGTTGAAAAGCGGGGAGAAAATATATACCGGCCTGGTGATCAATGCCAAGGGTACCGGCCTGCAGCGTGGCATGAGCCCGAAGATCCTCGACGAGTTCGGCCGGCTCATCTTCAAAGGCGTGGAGGCCTCTGAGGTGCAGCTTTTTTCCCAGGGTCTGGTAGCTTACGAACGCGACCTCGACATCGCCGTCAAGCATCCGCGGTTGAGAGTGAGCGACGACTACCGGCTGGTCCTGCCCTTGGTGGTCGATGCGCAGAAAGCGGTGGGTTATCCCAATCCCAACTTCCCGCCCACCAGCGTCGTGGTCGGCGCCGAGGATGCCAAGCGCATCAGGGAAGCGGTGGCGGTATACGATTTCCTGGAACGCCTGGCCATTGTGTTTGTGGTGGATTAACTCCCCGGCCAAATGCGCCGGTGCCGGAAGGCTATTGACCTAGAAAGGTGGCCCGGATTGCCGCAAGGCAGGCTTTTTGCTTTTATCGACTGGGATGATACCCTGAAGGTGACCAACGACCTCTACTATCAGATCAGCCGGAAAAACGCCGAGCTGGTGCTGTCTCACCTGCCCGGGGCCGGCCTGACCCCCGCCGATCTGGTTCATATGGTGCATGAGATTGATCTGGAGAAAGCCCGGCGCTTTGGACTGAGAGCGGAGAATTATCCTTCTTCGTGGCGCGACTGCTACCGGAAAGTGGCCGCTTCCTTAGGGGTGGAGCCGCTGGAAGAGGTGGCCCGGCTCCTCGCCGCCAATGCCGAAACCGTCAGCCGGCTCCCTCAACCCGATTATCCGGGCGCTCCGGAACTGCTGCATTTCCTGCGCCGGCACCAATTTGAAATCACCATCTGGACCTCCGGGAACAGCGATATTCAGACCGGCAAGGTAGAACGTTCGGGCTGGGCGCCGCTCATCGACCGCCTGGTGGTGGTGGCGGAAAAGACGCCGGAGACCTTAAAGGAAGCTCTGGGGGGGAGAGATCCGGCCTTGTGCTCTGTCGTCGGCAACAGCCCGCGAGCCGACGTGCTGCCGGCGTTGGCGGTCGGGGCCAAGGCCATACATGTGCTGCAGAGCACCTGGGGCTATGACCAGGCGGAAATCGATCACCGGCACGAGAATTATCATCCCGTGTCTTCTCTCCGTGAGGTGCCCGCTTTGCTGTGCAGGCTTTTTTCCCTGCCTCGTCCCTCTTGACCTATGGTTTACGTGGACAGGCTCCGGTTTCAGAGAGCGGCTTCAATTTCCTCCAGCACCTGAGCATGGTGTTCGCGGCTTTTAGCCTTGAGGAGCAAGAGATGCGCCTCTCGGCCGCCGATAGCTCCCAGTGCCCAGGCTGAGGCCCCTCTGACCATGGGATGCGGATTTTCTCTTAAGGAGGTCGCCAATACTGGTATATACCGCGGATCGCCGCAGTTCCCGAGACAGATGGCCGCATTGCGCTGCAGCACCGCCACCGGTCGCCAGCCTATGGCAGTGGAGCCGAAGCGGGCGATATACTCCTCCTCCGAGAGGCGCAGGATGTCCGCCGCCGGCAGGAAGCGGGGGAGGAGGGGATCCGAGAGGGGCACAGCAGGTGCAGCGGAGAGGCTTTGATTTCTGGGGCACACTTCCTGGCACACATCGCAGCCCCAGAGATGGTTGCCCAAAAGGCGCCGCTTTTCCCGCGGGATGGGCCCGCGCATCTGCGTCAGGTAAGAAAGGCACAGCTCGGCTCGGATAAAATAAGGAGCGGAAAGGGCTCCACTCGGACAGGCCGAGAGGCAACGCCGGCAGGCGCCGCATTCCTCCCGGCGGCAGGGCGGGTCGGGTTCCAGGTCGACAGAGGTATAGAGCTCCCCAAGATGCACGAAGGAGCCGAACAATGCCGTGTATAGAAGGGTGTTTTTACCGACATATCCCAGGCCGGCCTTTTGTGCCAGCGCCTTCTCCGGCGGCGGCCCGCTGTCGACCCAAAACTTGGTATTGACCGGCTGTCGGAGTTGCGCTTTTATAAATAAGGTTAAGCGGTGCAGTTTTTCCCGCCACACCGCATGATAATCCCGGTTGATGGCATAGCGGGCGATCACGCCCACGCCGGCCTCCGGGAGGCGGTCGATGGCGGTGATGGGGTCGGTAAAATAGGGAGCGGCGAGGGAGATGATGGAGCGCACCTCCGAAAGGAGCGCCGCCGGTCGGGTGCGCCGGGGCATCCGCTGCTCGGCCAGGGGAGGATAGGTACCCTCCTCTTGGCGCCGGGTGAAAATTTTCTCCTCTTCAGCCAGAGGTTCCGCTGAGGTTACCCCGACCAGCGGCAAGCCGAGAGAGGCGGCAAACGACTTGATTTTGGCTTTGATATTGGTTTTGATATCCAGCTCCTGCCTCCGTCTCTCATACATTCCCCGGTCGGTCCGGACACTAAATTATAACCCCGGCGATGGCGAGGGTAAAGAAGGTAATAAAGGAAGTTGATTTGATGGAAAACAACAATCTCGCCGCGGTTTTGACCGATGGGGTCTACCGCGGCTATACTCTGGACCGGTTTCAGCTTGAGGCCATCGGCTATGTGGAGCAGAATATGTCGCTTTTGGTCTCCGCACCCACCGGCACCGGTAAAACGCTCATTGCTGACTATGTGATCGAGCGCTGCCACAACCGAGGCGAAAGAGCTATATATACCGCTCCCATCAAGGCGCTCAGCAACCAGAAATACAAAGAATTCAAAAGGCTCCTGGGGGAAGAGAATGTCGGTATACTGACGGGCGACGTGGTGATCAATGCCGACGCTCCCATCGTGATCATGACCACGGAAATCTTCCGCAACCTCCTGCACCAGAGCCCGGGCCGGCTCGACGGTGTGACCTACACCATTTTCGACGAAATTCACTACATCGACGATCTGGAAAGAGGCAGTGTTTGGGAGGAGAGTCTGATCTTTATGCCTCCCGGCATGCGCTTTGTGGGGCTGTCGGCGACCATTCCCAACGTGATGCAGCTCGCCGGCTGGATCGAGAGCGTGCTGAAAAAGCCGGTGAAGGTGGTCAGGCATCACAAAAGGGCGGTGCCCCTGATTCATCACCTGTTTGAGCAGGGTCTGGGTTTTTGTACCTTCAAGCAGGTGGAGAAGCGTTACCGGCGCTTGGCGCACCGGCTGGGCCATCCTGCCTCCGGCCGGCTGGGCGGCGACGTGGAGCCGACCACGCACATGGACCTCTTGCGGCAGCTTAACCGCAGCTACCTGCCTTGCCTGTTTTTCACCTTCAGCAGGCGGCGCTGCGAGGTCTACGCTCGCCAGCTGGCTGAGGGGCAAAACTTTCTGAACGAGAAACAACGGAATGAAGTTTATGCCGTGATCGAAAGCCAGCTTGATCGCTACGGCACCGAAGGGGGCCCGCGCCTCAAAGATTTGACCGGGCTGCTCCTGAAGGGCATCGGCTATCATCATGCCGGCCTTTTGCCTGTGGCCAAGGATATTGTGGAGGAACTCTTCGAGCGCAAACTGATCTATGTGCTCTATTGCACCGAAACCTTTGCCGTGGGGCTGAATTTCCCGTGCCGCACCGTATGCTTTGATGCCATGACCAAATGGGACGGCTATAATTTCCGGCCGCTCACCAACCGGGAATATTTCCAGATCGCCGGGCGGGCCGGCCGCCGCGGCATCGACAGGGAAGGCTGTGTCATCGCCTTAGTCGACATGACCACTTTCAACCCGGAGGAATTTCCCTCCCGGAAGGAAGAAGAAGTGGAGCCCCTGCAGAGCCGCTTTGCCCTCACCTATAATTCGGTGCTGAACCTGACGGCCAACTATACGGAAGACGAGATTGCCGACATCCTGGTGCTCAATTTCGCCACCTACCAGACGGACGAGAAAAGGGAGCGCCTGGAAAAGACCAAAGAATCCTTGCTCAAGGTGCGGGAGGAACTCGCCGGCTGCGAGTTCATGGCGACCGAGCGCTGTCCCATTCTTTGGGACAAAAAGGAAAGGCGCCTGCGCCAGCTGCAGAAACGGTTAGCCAAGCGCATGGCGGAGCAACAGCTGGAGGGGATAAAATCGCTGCGGCAGAGGATCACCCGGCTGGAGCGGGAACTGGAAGGGAAAGTCGGGGATTGTCCGCCGGAGATGATCAAGGAATGCCGCGCCGCTCTGCGGGAATACCGCTCGGCCACCGTCCAACTGGAGCGCCTGGACCAGGAGCTCGCCGGGCTGGCTCCGCCCGACATCTACCTCCAGGAATACCTGGAGAAGAAGGCCTTGCTGGTGGCTCTGGATTACATCCGGGATGACAAGCTGACGGCCAGGGGCGAATTCTCCTCCCGCCTCAACGGCCAGGAACTGATGGTGACCGAACTCTTTTTCCGGGGCGTGTTTCACGACTGGCCGGAAAGCGAATTGGTAGCGCTGGCTGTTTCCCTGGATTATGAGCCGCGCAAAGGCGAGGGGCGCCAGGTGCAGCATGCTTTCGACGACAGCCAGGTGCGCCGCCTGTTCAATTTCCTCAGGCAGATGGAAGAGACCTATCTCGGTTATTCTACGGTCAAGTTTCACGTGCAACTGGCCGATGCCGCCTATCGCTGGAGCGAGGGCGCGTCGTTCCAGGAGATCTTGTCCGGCCTCCAGGTGGATGAGGGCGACTTGGTCTATGCTTTCCGCCGGGCCATCGATATTCTGCGGCAGGTGCGGAATGCCGCCGGGGACGATCCCTTCCTCAGGGTAAAGATGCAAAATTGCATACGGCGGGTGGACCGCAACGAAGTTTCGCTATTGTTGTAAATTTACGCTTTACGGCAAGGAAAACCGGGAACAAGCGCCGAACTGAAAACGAATGGCAAAAAGACGCGAGACTATTCCTGGGAGATGATTTAGACGGCTACCCCGCAAAGAAAACCACCCTGGCTCACCAGACCGCTACCTCCGGCGCAGGCGCTGGGCCGCATGCGGACGATGCTCGACAGGCTGCACCTCAATACTATCTGCCAAAACGCCGGCTGCCCAAACCTGGGGGAATGCTGGGCCGCCCGCACGGCCACTTTCCTGATCCTGGGCCATATTTGCACAAGGAACTGCGGTTTTTGCAAGGTCACTTCGGGGCGGCCGGTGCCGCCCGACCCAAAGGAACCGGAACAGGTGGCGGAGGCCGTTCGGGAACTCGGACTGAAGCATGCGGTGATCACCTCGGTGAGCCGGGACGATCTGCCCGACGGCGGTGCCGGGCAATTTGCCGCCACCATCAGGGCCGTCAAACGGCACTGTCCCGGCTGCACGGTGGAAGTGCTGATACCGGATTTCGGCGGCCGGAAGGAAGATCTGGCCGTGGTGCTGGCCGAGGCGCCCGATGTGCTGGCGCATAACCTGGAAACGGTGGCAAGGCTGCATGCCCGCATCCGGCCGGGATATAATTACCGGCGCTCCCTTGAGCTTCTCCGGCGCGCCAAGGAGATGGCGCCGCAGGTCTTCACCAAGTCCAGCTTGATGGTCGGCTTGGGAGAGAGCGAGGAAGACCTGGTCGGGGCTTTTGCCGATCTGCGGCAGGTGGATTGCGATTTCCTCACCATAGGGCAATATCTGCCCCCCACGAGGCAGCATGTGCCGGTCAGTGAGTATGTGACCCCGGAAAAATTTGCACTCTATAAGGAAAGGGCTTTGGCGGCAGGTTTCAGGTTCGTGGCCAGCGGCCCGCTGGTGCGCAGCTCATATAAAGCCGGTGAAGCTTTGCAGACGATGGTGGGAGGCATCTGGCATGGAATTTAAAAGGCTATCTGTGTTGCCGGGAGTACATATCAACGTATTGCCGACGGCCAAATTCAAGACGATCCGCATCAAATTGTTCTGGCGCTGGCCTCTGGCCGAGGAAAGCGTCACCAAAACGGCCCTTTTGCCTATGGTGATGAAGCGCGGCTGCGCGCCGTGGCCTACCAACCGTGACATCGCCATCCGCCTGGAAAGCCTGTACGGCGCCGGCTTCGGCATGGATGTGACCAAGATCGGCGAAACCCAGAACATTGAGTTCGATCTGGAAGTGGCGGACGATTCCTACATCGGATCGACAGAGCGCCGCGTCGACCTCCTGAAACAGGGCTTGGAATTCCTGCACGCCGTCACCATGCAGCCTCTCCTGCCTCAGGGGGCCTTCCGGGAAGAGTACGTGACAGGTGAGAAGGCTATCCTGCGGCGCAAGATAGAAGCCTTGATTAACGACAAACCCCGCTATGCCTTGACCCGGCTCCTGGAAAACATGTGCCGCCATGAGCCGTTCTCCCTCTATCGTTACGGCCGGGTGGCCGATCTGGACGCCATCACCCCGGAGCGCCTGGGGGCGCATTATTACCGCCTGATCGAACAGGCCGTCATGGAGTTCTATATCGTGGGCGGTGTGGAGCCGGAGCGGGCGGTTTCCTTGGTGGCCGACTTGTGGCGGCTGCCGAAGCGGGAACCCCTCTCCTTCCCGGCGGCCGGCCGGCAACCGGCCGGAGAGACCCGCCTGGTGCGGGAGGAGCAGGATGTGAAACAGGCGGTGCTGGCCATCGGCCTGCGCCAGGCTACCACCTATACCTCCGACGACTACCCGGCTCTTTTGGTGCAGAACGGCATCCTCGGCGGGTATCCTCATTCCAAGCTTTTCATCAATGTGCGGGAAAAGCACAGCATGGCCTATTTCGCCTACAGCCGCCTGGACACCACCAAGGGGCTGCAGTTCCTTCTGGCCGGCATCGATGCCGCCCGCTTCCAGGAAGCCTTGGATCTGATCACCGCCCAGCTGGAAGAGACTAAAGCCGGGAAGATCAGCCAAGAAGAACTGGAGGCGGCGCAAAAGAGCATTACCAACGATTTCCTCTCTTCCCGGGACGATGCCGGACAGATCATCGACGCCGATTATCTGGGGCAGGTGAACAACAAACCGCGGCGGATAGAAGAGACGCTGGTCCGGGTGAACCAGGTCACGGTGGAAGACGTGATGCGGGTGGCCGCCGGCGCTACACTCGATACCATTTACTTTCTATCCGACCAGAGCCGGAAGGACGGGATTACCAAGTGAAGTTCGAAACATTGGAGAACAGTCTGCTAAAAGAGAAGCTCTTGACGCTGGTGTCCGCTGCCGGTCTGCGGTTGTTCGTCTTGCCCAAACCGGAATATAAAAAGGTTTATGCGGCGCTGGCCGTGAACTATGGCTCCATCGATTCCCAGTTTATCACCGCCGACGGCCGGCAGATGACGGTTCCCGAGGGTATTGCCCATTTCCTGGAACACAAGATGTTCGAAAAGCCCGAGGGCGACGTCTTTCAGCTGTTTGCCAAAAACGGTGCCTCGGCCAACGCCTATACCACCTATAACCTGACCAACTACCTTTTCTCCTGCACCACCGGTTTTCGGGATAATCTGGAGATTTTGCTCAACATGGTGCAGGAGCCCTATTTCACCGATGCCAGCGTGCAAAAAGAGCAGGGCATCATTGAGCAGGAGCTGCGCATGTATGAAGACGATCCCGGCCATCGCGTCTTCATGAACCTGATGCAGGCGCTCTATCACGTCAATCCGGTGCGGGTGGATATCGGCGGCACGGTGGAGTCGATCAGGCGGATCACCAAGGAGGGCCTCTATGATTGCCACCGCACCTTCTACCATCCCGTCAATATGGCGCTGATGGTGGTCGGCGATGTGGAAGCCGTTCTGGTGGCCTCTCAGGTGGAAGCCAACTTGGGAAAGCGCGGCTACCGGCAGCAGAAAGCGGTGGAGCGCCTCACCCCGGAGGAGCCTCCGGAAGTTCACCAGGCGGTGGTCCACGATGAGTTGGTCATCTCCCGGCCGCGCCTCCTGCTTGGTTTCAAGGACCGGACCGACTGCCAGGGCCGCGAGCTGCTGAAGCGGGAGCTGGCCACCTCGCTGGTCTGGCGCATGGTGTTGGGCCGGAGTTCGCCGCTATATAATCAGCTCTATGAAGAAGGGCTCTTGGATGACCGTTTCTCGGCCCGCTATTCCAGCGCACCAACCTATGCCTTTTCCGTTTTGGGCGGCGAGACGGAACACCCGGAGAAGCTCGCCGAAGCCATCAGGGCGGGTCTGGAGCGGGTGGCCGGAGAAGGGCTTAGAGAAGAGGATTTCCTGCGCTGCCGGCGGGCTTTGATCGGCCAGTTTCTTGAAGCCTTCAATTCCCTGGAGTTCATTGCCAACAGCTTCGTCAGCCATTATTTCCGCGGTACCTCGCTCTTCGACTATATTTCCATTATGGAAGAGTTGAGCCTCGATGATTTGAATAAGCGGTATATGGAGCATGTCTATCCGGGGACGACCGCCATGTCGATATTGTGGCCGAAGGGTAGGCGCCATGTTTAGCCTGTCCGGAGGCGGCGGGGCGAGCTCCGGCCTCGCCGTCCGGCTCGTCCGGGAAGAGAAAGCCGCCGTCCGCCGGGCCGGGCTGGAGGCCCGCCGCCGCTTGTCGCCAACGGAAAGAGAGGCGGCCGCGGAAAAGATCTGGAAAAACTTTTTTACCATGCCGGAGGTGGCAGCGGCCCGCACCATCATGCTTTATGCTTCGGTGCAGGGCGAGGTGCCGACTTATAAGGCTATGGAGCGCGTTTTGTCTGCCGGCCTTACCCTGGTGTTGCCCCGCACCATCAAAGAAAGCCGTACCTTACAGTGCGCCGTCGTGCGAAGTTTGGGGGAGTTGACCGCCGGCGCTTACGGCATACCGGAACCGCCGCCTGATGCGGCGCTGGTGCCGGCGACGGCTATCGACGTGGTGGCGGTGCCTGGGGTGGTGTTCGACTACACCGGCTATCGCCTGGGCTATGGCGCCGGTTATTACGACGGTTTCCTGGCCGGCTTGCGGAACGGGGCGGCAGCGGTGGGCATTGCCTTCTCCGTGCAGATGAGATCCAGGGTGCCCCGCCGGACGGAGGACCAGCGCCTGTTGTACATAGCGACCGAGAAGGGATTGATCCGCCAGCCGCGGGTGATGAAACCGGACAGGTTCTATGCCTGTTATGCGGTGGCCGAAGAGATCTGGGAGAGCCGGCATACAGGTATTCGCCGCTACCTTGAAGAAATTGCTCCGGAACGGGAGCGGCTTTTGCTGGTGCCGGGAGCCGGCGTCGGGAAGGAAGAGAGCGGCAGGCGCTGGCGGGAGAGGCTGACGACCGCCCTGCAGCGGCTTGGTGCCCGGCCGGAGGACTGCCTGGTCATTGCCGGCGCCCGGAGCATAGGGCTGCGCTGTGGGGAAGAATTAGGCGCCGAGACTATGGCGGTGCCGGGCGCCTCATCCGGCGGCGCAGCGGGAGAAGACGAAGGATGCCCCACCTTTGTCTGGCCGCAGGTGGAGGAGGGAGACGGGACATGACCATTGGGGAAATAGCCGAAGCGGCAGCGGCCAGGCTGAAACGCAGCCTGCCGGTGTTGGCTGCTGAGGGGGAGGCCGTACGGGCCAAGCGGCGGGCCGTCCATTTTGCCGCCGAACCGTGGCAGGTGCCCCCGGATGCCCCCTTGCCGGGCCTGATCGATTACACTCTGCTGGAGGCCAAAGCGACGGCGACGGACATTGAGCAGCTGTGCCGGGTGGCCTTGACGCACTCCTTCAGGGCGGTCTGCGTGAACCCACTCTGGATCGATCTGGCGGCCTCGGTGTTGAGAGGGAGCGACGTCAGGGTGGTCTCAACCGTCGGTTTTCCCCTCGGGGCCCAGCGCAGTTTGGTGAAAGCGGTGGAAGCCGCCGAGGCGGTCTCCCGGGGAGCGCAGGAGATCGACATGGTGATCCCTCTGGGCGCTCTCCTGGCCGGGGATCTGGCGACGGTGTATGAAGACATTGCCGCCGGTGGTGGAGGCGGCGGGGTCGGCGGCTTTGGTGAAGGTGATTCTGGAGACGGCGGTATTAAATGCCGAGCAAAAGTTGATGGGGAGCCTGCTCGCCATGTGGGCGGGGGCGGATTTCGTCAAAACATCGACAGGATTTGGGGCCGGCGGCGCCACTACCGCCGACGTGCAGCTGTTGCGGGCGGTGGTCGGGAACAAGATGGGCGTGAAGGCTGCCGGAGGGATCAGGAAACCAAAAGAAGCCCGGGCTATGATCGGCGCCGGTGCCAGCCGGATCGGCACCAGCCGGGGTCCGCAGTTATTGGAGAGGGAAGATGAAAGCGAAACAATTTCTTAAATATAGTGATGATTATCGACATGGCCGGAGCGCACGGGCAGCCGGTGGACGGCGCTTGAGCCGCGGGCTCATCGCTTGGCTGATCGCCGCTTTTCTCCTGGTGCCGGCGACGGAGGCCGGCGCCGGCGAATTCCTGGAGCGCTGGCAGGCCGCCTATCGCTGGCTGACCAGTTACCAGGCGGCGGTGGAGATCATCCTGTGCCTGGATGAGGACACTTGCCAAAACCATCAGGCGGAAGTGATCGTCGCCGGCCCGGAGCAGCTGCAGGCCTTATATACCGGTGGGGCGCTCGTCGGGCAAGAGCATCTGTGGCAAGGCGGCTTGGCCTGGGTGAGCCGGCCGAACCAGGAAGGGCGCATTGAGCAGGCCATGGTCACCGAGGTCCTGGCGGCTGTGCAGCAATGGCTGCCTATGCCCGGGCCGGAGGCTGCTGTGGCCGAGGAAAGCCTGCCGGCCGGGGCATCTGAAGAGGAAAGAGCAAACGGCGGCGCCGGCCGGGCCGGGGAGGCGCAGAGGCCGGCGGTGGCTTTGATCTGGGAGGAGCCGGACGGTCGGCATCGCCTCCTGCTTGATGAGGCTACGGGATTGCCCCTGGCATATATGGTCCCGGCCGCAGATGGCGAAGAGCAGGTGCTGGGGATTGATGAAGAAGGCGGGGCCGCCTGCGCCGCCGGGGCTCACTGTTTCTGGGTGAAACCTCCCGGATGGAACAGGCCGATAGACCTGGCGGTACTGAGGGTGGTGGAAGACGGCCGGGAAAGTTGGCGGTGGCAGGCAGTGAACGGCGGCTGGTTCCGCCTGGTTTATAGCGAAGTCGGCGAGCGGCAGATAGATTTGCCGTCCCAGCCGGCGTTGACGAAATATCTCCAGCTGAGAGACGAAGGTTACGCCCTTTTGGCCGCAGGCGATTATACCGGGGCGGCGCAAGTCCTGTCTGCGGCGACGGCCGTAGCACCGTATCTGGCCGCAGCCCATGCCGACGCCGGAGATGCCTTCTTTGCCGCCGGCCGCCTGCACCAGGCCAGGGTGCGCTATGAACAAGCTCTGATGCTCAATCCCATGCTGGTCAGGGTGATGAACAATTTGGCTTATGCCCTGGCCGAGGACCAGCTGGACCTGAGAAAGGCGCGCCGGCTGGTGGAGATGAGTCTCATGGTCGAACCTAATAATCCGGCTTATATAGACACTTTGGGCTGGGTTTTGATACTGTCCGGGCAGCCGGAAAAAGGCGAGGAAGTGATGAGCCTGGCTCTCGAAGTGTGGGAGCAATGCGGCGAGGATTGCCCGGAGGATCTGGCTGTCGGCCTGGCCCACCTGGCGTTGGCTCGCTATCGCCAGGGCGATGCCGAAGGAGCTGCGGAGCTGATGAGGCGGGCGTTGGCTCTCTATCCTGATATGCAGATCCCCCTGAACCTGAGGGATGAATACCGGCTTTTCACCCCGGAGGTAGCGACCGGGGTGTCTGGTCCGGAAGACGAGCCATGACGGCCTGAGGACGGAAAGGGGATTTGTTGGTGCTGCGGTTGCACACGCCTTACGGCGAGGCCTGCTCCATTGAGGGCCCGTCGTGGCCGGCAGGAGAGGCTTGGCGGCCGGGCCCGAGCGAGAGCTTGTTGAGGCAGCTCCAGTTGGTATACGGCATAGGACCGCACACCGAGGAGCGGCTGCGCCGGGAAGGCTTTTCCGATCTGGTGGCCTTAAGCCGGCATCCCCGCTTCGGCGCCGAGGCCAGGAAAGTGCTGCAGGCCCTGGAACAGGGTGATCTGGCGGCTTTGCGCCAAGCGGGGGCGCGCGATTATGAGTTGTTGTCCTATTTCGACTCGGCCGATTTGGCCGTGATCGATATCGAAACGGCCGGCTTCCGCGGCTGGCCGGTCTTTCTGATCGGGCTGGGCTGGCAGGAGGACGGCTCCTGGCGGGTGAGACAATATTTTGCCCGGGGCTTTGAAGAGGAAAAAGCCCTGCTTTACCTGGCCCTCGACTTTCTCCAGCGTTTCAGCGGCCTGGTGAGTTACAACGGCCGGGCTTTCGACGAACCTTTCGTTGCCGAACGGCTTACCTACCATCGCCTGGAGAGGCCTCATTTTCTCATCCATGTGGATCTCTATCATGAGATCAGGCGCCTCTTCCGGGAGGAGTTGCCCGATTTCCGGCTCTCCACCGTGGCCGGGCACCTCCTTTCCTGCCGGCGTACCGCCGACATTCCCGGCGAGCGCGTCCCGGAGCTATACCTGCGCTACATGGCGGAAGGCGAGGAAGAGAGCATTATGCCGGTGCTGCGCCACAACGAAGCGGATATGGTGGATTTATGCCGCCTCTTCGATCTTCTGACCACCGGTGCGGGGAGGTCGGTCGCTTGAGCGAGCATTATTTCACTTCCCGCCCCGCCGCTGCTCACCGCCGGCAGGTGGTGGAATTTCGGCTGGGTGACGTGCATATGGCGCTGGTCACCGACACCGGCGTCTTCTCCCGCCGCAAAGTGGATAAGGGCACGAGGCTATTGTTGGCCACCGTCCCCCCACCGCCGGCGGGAGACATCCTGGACCTGGGATGCGGTTATGGGGTGATCGGCCTCTATTATGCCAAAATCAGACCGGAGTGCCGGGTGCACCTGCTGGACGTCAATGAAAGAGCGGTAGCCTTGGCGGCAGAAAATGCGGCGCGCCTCGGGCTCGCCAATGTGCGGGTGTATCAGGGCGCCGACCTGCGTCCTGTGGCCGGGTGCGTGTTCAGGCTGATCGTCACCAATCCGCCCATCAGAGCCGGCCGGAGTCAGGTGCTGGCTCTTTTGGCCGAAGCCCGGCAGCATCTGGCTCCCGACGGTGTTTTGGCTTTTGTGGTGCGCACCAACCAAGGGGCGAAGACCTTGGCTGAAGCGGTGCAGGCCTATTACCGGGAAGTGGAGGAGGTCGGCCGCGGCTCAGGCTACCGCATTTACCTGGCCCGCCCCTGATTTGCTTTGGAGGGCAGGTGGATGGTCTCCGGCGCCGAAGATGCTATTGTGCCGGACCGGCAGGGTGGCGACGGGTGTGCGGAGCGGTGAGCCGGCTGCCTGCCGGCCGGTGTGAGCCGGGCGATATCACCAATTTGCCGACAGGGGGGCGGTATCCGATATGCCTGGGACTTTGTTGATACGCGGCGGGAGAAGCCTCGGTGGGACTGTTTCCATCGGCGGCAGTTATGAGGCGGCATTGACGCTTCTGGCGGCGGCGGCGGCAGCCCAACGCCCGGTGGTGTTGCACAACCTGCCTTCCACCCGGGGCGTGCTGCGGTTTTTGGCTTTGCTCAGCCGGCTGGGGCACAGGATGGAAAACACGGCGGGGACCTGGGTGATTGAGCCTGCTCCCACCCTGCCGGTCTTTCCCGAGACCGACAGCGGCACGCTGCGGCAGGCCATTCTGCTTTTGGGACCGCTTCTGGCCAGATGGAGGCGGGTGGAGATGCCTCTTCCGGAAGGCGGCGTCGGCCACAACCAGGCGGTCGACCTGCACCTGAAAGCCTTGAGCCGACTGGGAGCGTCCGTGGCGGTGGAGCGCGGCCGTTTGCTGGTGGAGGGAGAAAAACTGGAAGGGACCGAGATCGTCCTGGATGTTCCCGGTTTTGCCGCCACCTGGACCGCCGTCACCGCCGCCACCGCCGCCAAAGGCCGCACCCAGATTCTCGGCTGCTCCAGGCAGCCGGAATTGGTCGATGCCGTCACCTTGCTGAATTGTATGGGCGCCAGGGTCTCCGGCGCCGGCACGGAGCGCATCACCGTCATCGGCACCGGCGGTGAAGAGTTGGGAGGTGGGGTGCACGAAGCGGTTCCCGACCGCTTGGCGGCCGCCTTTTATTTGCTGGCGGCAGCCGGCACGGGGGGAGAAGTGAAGGTCAAAGGAGTGATTGCCGAACACCTGCGGGCGGTCACCGCCAAGCTGGAAGAGATGGGCGTCGCCATAAGAGCCGGGGAGCAGGAGATCGGCATCAGAGTCGCGGCCGCCCTCCACCCGGTCACGGTGCGCACTTCCTTTTATCCCGGCTTTCCCTCATTCCTCCAGCCGGTGATGTGCAGCGTGCTGCTGGCCGCCGACGGCACCAGCCTCGTCTCCGAAACTTACCGGGAAGGACGGCCGCTGCACCTGGACGAGCTGCAACGCCTGGGCGGTCAGATCTCTCAGGACGGACCGCTGGCCGTCATCCGCGGCCCCGGTCGCCTCAGCGGGGCGCGCCTCAGAGCCAAGGATGCCGCCTCTGCTCAGGCTCTGGTGATCGCCGCCCTGATGGCCGGCGGGGAAAGCATCGTGCATGAGGCCGGCTGGCTGGAAGAGACCCTTGAGGATCCGGTGGGGCACCTCGGAGGACTGGGAGCCGCCGTGGAATGGTTGGAAAAACCCGGACCGGAGGATTTTTAAAGCGGTTTCATTTTCGTCTTGCATAATTATGCAATGACAATTATAATCATACCAATACCCGGCGGCCTGCGGCCCGACCGGGGAGATGCCAGGAGAATGTGAATATGATTAAAGCAGGAATTATAGGAGCCTCCGGCTACACCGGCAGCGAACTGCTCAGGTGGTTGGGGCAACATCCGCAAGTGAAGGTGGAATTTCTTTCATCGAGAACTCTGGGAGGAAAAAAGCTGGCCGATGTGCATCCGCAATGGGCCGGTTGGGCGCCCTGGAGCTATGAACCGCAGGACTTGGCAGCTATGGCCCGCCGCTGCGATGTGGTGTTTGCCGCCGTGCCCAATGGGGCTTCCATGGAGCTGGCCCGCACATTTGTGGAGGCCGATTGCTATTATATCGATCTGAGCGCCGATTTTCGCCTGCGCGATATTAAGGTTTATGAACAATGGTATAAACAGGCGCACACCGCCCCCGACCTGAATGCCAAAGCGGCTTATGGGCTGCCGGAACTGTTCAGGGAGGAGATAAAAAAAGCGAAACTGATCGGCAAACCGGGCTGCTTCCCCACCGGGGCCCTTTTGGCTTTGGCCCCACTCGCCGCCCATAAGCTGATCGATATGTCCCAGATCATCATTAACGCCATGACCGGGGTCTCAGGGGCCGGGGCTACGCCCAAGCCCAACTTCCATTTTCCCCACTGCACGGAGAATGTCCAGGCCTATGCCACCGTCGGTCATCGCCACACGCCGGAGATCGAACAGGGCTTGCAGCTCCTCTCGGGGAGCGGCGCCGTGCAGGTGACCTTCATCCCGCACTTGGTGCCCATGAGCCGGGGCATCCTGACCACCGTGGTCTGCCGCCCGCTTGCCGACGACTGGACCACGGCGGCGCTGATAGACCTCTTCCGGCAGTATTATGCCGGAGAACCGTTCGTGGTCGTGCTGGGCGAAGACAGGCTGCCTCAGACCAAAGCGGTGGCCGGCAGCAACTTCTGCCATGTGACGGTGCGCTATGACCGGAGAGTCGGCCGGATCATCGTGCAATCGGCCTTGGACAACCTGGTCAAGGGCTCGTCGGGACAAGCGGTGCAGAGCATGAACGCCCTCTTTGGCTTACCCGAGACGGAAGGCCTCATGGTGCCGGGCCTCTTGCCCTGATGGTGCTCTGCAGATGGGGGGATGGGATGATGAGCGAAATTACTCCTCCGGCCGCAGCTGGTGTCACCTACGCCCGGGGCTTTTCAGCCGCCGGGGTGCATTGCGGCCTGAAGAAAACCGGTCGGCCGGATTTGGCAATAATTAAATCGGCCGGGCCTGCCGTTTGCGCCGGGGTGTTCACCACCAACGTGGTGGTGGCGGCCCCGGTGATCTGGAGCCGGGAAGTGGTGAAAAGAGGCGTCGCCAGGACGCTGGTGATCAACAGCGGCAACGCCAATGCCTGCAACGGGGTCAAAGGCTGGCAGGACGCCGTGCAGATGGCAGAGCTCGCCGGAGCGGCGACAGAGACCCCGCCGGAAGAGGTGTTGGTGGCCAGTACCGGCGTGATCGGCCAGCCGCTGCCCATGGATAGAGTGGCCCAAGGGATAGAGATGGCCAAAGCGCAATTGACCGCCTCGGCCTCCGGCGGGCAGGCGGCCGCCGAAGCCATCATGACCACCGACACCCGTCCCAAGACCGCTGCTCTGACCGTGGAGCTCGCCGGCGGCCGGGTGCGCATCGGCGGCATGGCCAAAGGTTCGGGCATGATCCATCCCAATATGGCCACCATGCTGGCCTTCATCACCACCGATGCCGCCGTGGAAAAAGACTGGCTGGCGGCGGCGTGGCGGGAAACCACCAATGCCACCTTTAACATGACCAGCGTAGACGGCGATACCAGCACCAACGATATGGCGATCATCATGGCCAACGGCGCCGCCGGGACAAGGGTGGAGAGCCACCGGGACCAGGAAGCCATGACGGCGGGCCTGTTCACCGTCTGCAGTGCTTTGGCCGAGCAGATCGCCCGCGACGGGGAAGGAGCGACCAAACTCATCAAGGTGAAGGTCACCGGGGCGCCGGGAGTGGAGGGAGCGAGGAAGATAGCCCGTTCCATCGCCACCTCGAATCTGGTGAAAACCGCCATATACGGCGAAGATGCCAACTGGGGCCGCATCTTCTGCGCCGCCGGTTATGCCGGGGTGCCCTTTGATCCGGACAAAGTCGATATCTATCTGAATGAGGTGCAGGTGGCCGCCGCAGGCTCCGCCCTGCCCTTTGATGAAGCCCGGGCCAAAGCGGTCCTACAGGGTGATGAAGTGCTCATCACCGTGGCCATGCATCAGGGGGAAGGAGAAGCCTTGGCTTGGACTTGCGATCTTACCGATGATTACATTAAAATCAATGCCAGTTATCGTACCTGAGCCAGCTCGGGTACCGGCGAGGGGGAAAGGCAGATGGATGTCTTGGAAAAGGCCGAAGTTTTGATCGAAGCCTTGCCTTATATCCGCACATTTTACGGAAAAACTTTCGTCATTAAATACGGCGGCAACGCCATGCTTAACGACGAGCTGAAGAAGGCCGTCATGCTCGATGTCATCTTGCTTAAGTATGTCGGCGTGGATCCCGTCCTGGTGCACGGAGGCGGCCCCGAGATCGACCACATGATGCAGAAGATGGGCAAGAAGCCGCATTTTGTGGACGGCCTGCGGGTGACCGACCGGGAAACCATGGAAATCGTGCAGATGGTGCTGGTAGGAAAGCTAAACCTGGAGATCGTCAGCTTGATCAACAAATATGGCGGCCGGGCCGTGGGCTTGTCGGGCAAGGACGGCAATCTCATCCTCGCCAGGAAACATCTGCATCGTCCCGCCATGCTCAACAGCGATCCGGCCGCCGCCGATCTGGGCTTTGTCGGCGATGTGGAAAAGATCAATCCGGAGATGATCCACACCCTGAACCAGGAGGGCTACATTCCGGTCATCTCTTCCATCGGCGTCGGTCTGGACGGGGAGAGCTATAACATCAACGCCGACACCGTGGCCGGCGAGCTGGCGGCGGCGCTGAAAGCCGAGAAGCTCATCATGCTGACCGATGTGGACGGCATCAGGGAGAGTCAGGCCGCCGGCGCCGAACGCATCTCCGCCCTGAAGGTGGAACGGGCGCGGGAGATGATCAGCCGGGGCGACATTGCCGGCGGCATGATACCCAAGGTGGAAGCCTGTATCCGCGCTCTGGAGAGCGGAGTGACCCGCACCCACATCCTGGACGGGCGGAAAATGCATTCCCTGCTTTTGGAGATATTCACCGATGAAGGCATCGGCACCATGGTGATCAGCTAGGCGGGAGATGGATATCAAGATGAATAATCAAGAGATAATCGCCTTAACCGACCGTTATCTGATGAGCACCTACAGCCGGCAGCCCATCGCGCTGGTGCGGGGGGAAGGCACCAGGGTGTGGGATGCCGACGGCCGGGAGTATCTGGATTTTGTCACGGGGGTGGCCGTCAATTCACTCGGTCATTGCCATCCCAAGGTGGTGGCGGCCATCAGGGAGGCGGCCGGGCGGTTGATCCACTGCTCCAATCATTATCATATAGAAAACCAGGCGCGGCTTGCCGCCTTTTTGACCGCCAAGGCCGGGATGGACCGGGCCGTCTTCATGAACAGCGGCGCCGAAGCCATTGAGGGAGCCATTAAACTGGCCAGGCGGTATGCCAAATTATATGCCGGCCCGGAGCGCACCGTCATCATATCGGCCTTCAACAGCTTCCACGGGCGCACCCTGGGAGCCTTGACCGCCACCGGCCAGCCGAAATACCACGAAGGTTTTGAGCCGCTGGTGCCCGACTTCATCCAGGTGCCTTTGAATGATGTGGCCGCCCTGGAAAAAGCGGTGGACGGCAAAACGGCGGCGGTGCTGCTTGAGCCCATCCAGGGCGAAGGCGGCGTCCATCCATGCACCAGGGAGTATTTGCAGGCGGCAAGAAGCCTCTGTACCCAGGCCGGTATCCCGCTCATCTTCGACGAGGTGCAGACCGGGTTGGGCCGCACGGGTAAATGGTTTGCTTTTATGCACTATGAGGTGAAGCCTGATATCATCGCCATCGCCAAGGCCTTGGGCGGCGGGGTGCCCATAGGGGCGGTGTTGGCCGTGGAAGAGGTGGCGCAGGCTTTCAGCCCGGGTACGCACGGCAGCACCTTCGGCGGCGGGCCGCTCGCCACCAGCGCCGCGCTGGCCGCCATGCAGGCCCTGGAAGAAGAGCACCTGGTGGAGGCGGCCGC
>DULU01000041.1 GCA_012840225.1 Bacillota bacterium | reverse complement strand
TGCTTTCCTCTTTATTTATTCCGTCTTAGGGCTGGACGGATATCCTTATTACCTTAGTTTAGACTTACCAGCGGGAATCATATCCCCGCGCTCTGCTGTTGCCCCGCGGCCTCTCATTCCTGGGCTTCGCTTCGTTTACCGTTAGCTTGCGACCCTCATGATCCATACCGTTCAAGGCACTGATGACGGATTCACTGGCCTCATCGGGCACATCGACGAAGCCGAAGCCTCTCGATCTGCCGGTTTCACGGTCGGTGACCACCCGGGCGGAGACCACTTCAGCGTAGGTCCCGACCAACCTGGCCAGTTCATTATCATCCACATTCCAGGACAAATTGCCCACATACAACGTTTTCGCCAAATGCAAACCCCTTACTTGAGTAGATATTATCGGTCAATGGATCATCTTCGTCCAAAGATTTTTACGTCCTCGAGCGACGCCCCAATCTACTCGCCGGCCAATCCTGGCGTTCAGCTCCCTGTACCGATCCCCAATAGTATACACCTTTTTTGAGATTTATACCAACGGTATATTTTTTTCATTGTAAATAAAGCGTGAACGGCGCATCAGCAACCATACTGCCCATATAGAGGCCCATAAGCTCCACAAGCCCGGAAGTCGGCCCCTTCCAAATCCTGGGTGCCGAAGGCTCCCCAGGCTGCCGGCCTGAAGATGCGCTCCTCGGTCACATTATGCAGACCCACCGGAATGCGCAGCATCGCCGCCAGCGTGATCAGCTCGGCTCCAATGTGCCCATAGGATAGCGAGCAATGGTTGGCGCCCCAATTATACATCACCGTATAGACATCCCTGAAAGCTCCTTTTCCGGTGGTGATGGGCACGAACCAGGTGCTCGGCCAGCTGGGATCGGTCCGCTTCTCCAGGATTTCCGCCACCTTCTCCGGCAGGTCGACGCTATACCCTTCCGCAATCTGGAGGACCGGACCGACACCCTTGATGATGTTGATCCTCACCATGGTCATCGGCATTCCCCCTCTGGTGCGGAAGGTGGAGCTGAAGCCGCCGCCGCGGAAGTATTCGGTCACTGCCGGTCCCCAGGTGGTGGCCGCCAGGCACTTCTCCACCTCAGCCGGGGTGATCTCCCAGAAAGGCTTGATCGCCGGCCGGCCGTCCCGCTCTTCCTGGCCGGTGCCGTCTAGTGCTGCCGCCCCCGAGTTGATCAGGTGAATCACTCCATCCCCGGCCTCTCCGGTCAAGGTATGGCCGGTGACGCGAGCCACAGCCGCCGGACTCCAGTAGGAACGGACATCGCAGAACACCTGCGCGGTGTTGGTGAGCAGGTGGCCGAAGAGCATGGCCACTCCGTTCAGAGAATCGTTTTCGGTAGCCACGATATAAGGCGGGCGCACCCCATTCCAGTCGAAAGACGAATTCAGGATAGCCTCCATAAAGTCGCCGTTGGGCAGGTAGTCCGTCCACTGCCGCTGTCCCTGGAAACCGGCGGCCAAAGCGTTGCGCCCCAGGCTCTCCTCTTCATAGCCCATCTCCGCCAGCTTGCGGTTGCCCACCATCAGATCCCGCATGATGAGGGCCATCTTCACGCTGATCTGCCAATCTTCTTCTTTCTGCTCCGGCGTGCGGCGGGAAGCAGGTGCATTGCGATCCAAGCCTTCCCGGCAATAGCGCTTCACCCAGGCCATAGCTTTCCCGAACTCATCCTGGTCATATATGCCCAGATCCATCCGCCTTTTCAGTTCCACCATATCCACGTACTCATTGCGCATGCCCAGATAGGTCTGGAAAAAGCGATCGTCGACCACCGAGCCGGCAATACCCATGGAGACACTGCCGACGGAAAGATAGGAGCGGCCCCGCATCTGTGCCACAGCCAGTCCGGCCCGGACAAACCGCAGGATTTTCTCGGCCACATCGGCAGGAATGTCGGTATCGCCGGCATCCTGGACATCGCGGCCATAAATAGAGAAAGCCGGCAAGCCTTTTTGATTGTAGGCCGCCATAGCCGCCGCCAGGTAGACCGCCCCCGGGCGCTCGGAACCGTTGAATCCCCACACGGCTTTCGGCCGCAGGGGGTGCATGTCGATAGTCTCGGTACCGTAGCACCAGCTCTGGGTGACGGTGAGGCTCACCCCTACCCCGGAACGCTCGAATTTCTCCTCGCAGCGCGCCGCTTCCGCCACCCCGCCGATGCAGGTATCGGCCAGCACGCACTCTACAGGCGCCCCATCCGGATAGCGCAGGTTCTCCGAGATCAGACGGGCTACCGCCTTGGCTAAATTATATGTTTGAGCTTCCAGCGACTCTCTGACGCCTCTCCTCCGGCCGTCGACCGTCGGGCGAATGCCGACTTTCGGATGACATACCGCTGTGTTCATTCCGTTTTCCACTTCAGACATCGTTTTCACCTCACGAATGATGGTTGCATGAAGAATGTTAAGCAACTTTATATAAAGTCCTTTCAAACTAGTGACATAAAGAGGCGGCCGGCCACAGCCTCCAAGCGTTCTACCAGCATTTTCATCGCGTTTTCCCAGCTATTAACAACAGGATCCTAAAATTATCTAGTGAAACCATCTACTGCAAGCGCTTGTAGATTTAGGTGCAGCTAGCACCCCATGGTGTTATAGGAAGGGGTTTTTCCTATGCGTAAAATCTGGCTGGTAACACTATCTCTGCTCCTTGCCATCTCTTTCTCCGGTTGCAGCCTGCTGGGACTGTTTTCCGCGCCGGAGACTGACAGAAATATAGATGCCACTTTAAGACAACTGGCGGCGGCCGGGGCGGCCAAAAACCTGGAGGCCATTGAGAAACACCTGGTACAAGAGATAATCGCCCAAATTGAAGGTGAGGAACTAAACACCTATCAATCGGCCAACCGCGACGCCGTCCTCAACTCTATAGATTCTCTATGGGCCGGTAAAACCATTCACAACTTCATCATCAATCCGGAACGTATCGATGTGGAAGGCAGCCAGGCCACCGTTGAAGGCACATTTTATATTCGCTATACCGACGAGGCCGGCCGGCTGACGGTCGGCAGCGGACGGGCTGAAGCCGCCTTGCGCTCCCAGAACGGCAACTGGCAGCTGACCCAAGTTACCGTCACCGAGTATAACTTTGACAATTCTCTCGCCACCTCGCCCGATGGAGAGTGGCCTGATGAAGCCATGGCGGCCGACTCCGCCGGTGCGGCCGAAGCCACTGCCGCAGCCGACTTGGCCGCCGGAGCCGCCCTACTGGCGGCCGGAAGCGGTCCCCAATACCAATTCGCGCAGTGTGACTACCTGACTAAAGGTGAGAGGGAGGAGCAGGTAAAAGCCCTCCAGACCGCCCTGAACTTCCTGGGTTATAAAGCCGGGTTGGTAGATGGCTATTTCGGTCCCATCACCGAGAAAGCAGTGAAGGCATTCCAGAAAGATGCCGGCGTTCCTGTGGACGGGGAATTCGGTCCGAAGACCATCACCGCTCTCCATGCCGCCCTGCAGGCCAAAGGCGGATCCTTCGCCTGCGCCACTGCCACAGACAAAAAAGGCAAGGAAGTGAAGCTGAATCTTACCCCGAATCTGCCGCCGGTGGACGGGCCGATCTATAACTTCCCTGCCTGCCGCATTTTCGGGCTCGGCCAGACCGATGCACAGATCAAGGCGCTCCAGGACAGTCTCAATTATCTTGGTTACAAAGCCGGGGCTAAAGACGGCTATTTCGGCCCCATCACTGAGAAGGCGGTCAAGCAATTCCAAAAGGATATGGGTCTGACGGCCGACGGCCGGTTCAATCCCGAAACCATCGCCGCGCTCGATCAAGCCCTGCAAACGAAGGGCGGAGCTTTCAACTGCGCCGTCGTCGACACCACCCCGAGGCTCACCCGCACCGTCCGCACCCTCGGTGCCGGAACCACTTATGCCACTGATTTATATATCATCGACAGCGGCGTGCCGGGTCCCGACTTCGTCATCGCCGCCGGTATACACCTGCCTATTGAGGTCAGCGGCACAAGGGCCTTCGAACCGGGAGCGGCACTTGATGTGAACAGACTCTCCGTAGACCGCGGCCGGCTTTTCGTGGTGCCCCGCTTTAACAATAAGGAGATCTCCCGCTCCAAAGCCGACATGAACCGCTTCTGGGGCGGCAGCGGCAAATATACCACCGGCGATAACGCCTTTGCCCGGGAGTGGTTCAATTTGATCAAAGGGTTGGTGGAAGCCGGCACCTATGGCTTCGGCCTGGACATTCACGACGGCTTTGCCAACAGCTTAGGCAACACTTTCATCGGCGGCAGCACCATCGCCAAGAAAACCGTCGATTACCTGAACACTCTCCCTGAAACCAGGAAGAGCAAAGCCCATCAAAAAAGCTCCAATTTCACCCGCATATTCGACGGGGCGTTCAAATACTTGTCCAATCCGGTGAGCGGCTCCTGGACCAGGGCGGTAATCGAGTTGCTCGATGCCCCGGCTTCCGAGATGGAGCTGACCGGTCAGGTGAGGAGCTCCGCTCCCCAACGCGATCCCCTCTCCCTGCGCATCTTCTTCATCGAGCAGGCGGTGAAATATATCGGGAAACAGCTGGGCATGACCATCACCGTCGAGTAAACCGTGGTATTTAGCGACATGTGTCTTTGAATCAGCTCTGCGGACATCGTCATAGGAAATGGAGAAGGCGGGATTGCTCCCGCCTTCCTTCCATGCTATCCGGCAACAGTTCACATCTAGTTAAATATTTCCGCATACTCCGGCTTTAAAATAGCGTCCACAGTTTCTAAAACCTCCACCGGAGACATCTCGCCTTTCATCATAGCCGTCACGCAGTTTCTATACTCCTCTTGAATGCGCCTGAGCAGCGGAGGCGGGCCGAATGAATTACCCATGGTGTTGATCATATTCCGTTCTCTGGGATCGGTGATATCCCGGGCAATCATCCTGATGGCATCCATGTTGGTGGGAATCGAGCGCACCTGGCGATACCATTTGGCTTGAACCTCAGGTTTCCCTAAATAAAGAATGAATTGGGCCGCCGCTTCGTAATCTTTAGCTCCCTGCGGAATGGCTATACCCAAATTGGGAGCATAGGTGATATGATCCCTAGCCTCCGTCCGCGGGATGGCACTGACATAGAAATTCAAATCCGGGGCGGAGGTTTGAAATCCTGTCAGCCAAGTAGTGCTCTGTACGAACATAGCCACCTTCCCCGCCATGAAATTATTATTACCTGTCGGCGGGGAGAAGCCATATTTCAAAGCATATGAAGACATCCACTGCAGGGTTCTCAAATGCTCGGGGACACCGGCAAAGCGGGTGGTATTTTTTTCCCAATCGTAAAAATCTCCGCCAAAGACCCATAGCCAGCCCAAATCAGAGCCGGCAAAGTTGTTCCCCCATGGGTAGAAACCGGTTACCGTAACCTTGCCGTCGGCCCCCACCACATATAGTTTTTCCCCCCACTGATCCAACTCCTGTATGGTAACCGGACCGCTGGTGATGGGGAATCCGGCTTTGGCTAAAATATCCTGATTCTGATATAATCCGTAGGCTGCCGTCCGGAAGGGAAAGCCGATCCATTTACCTTTGTTGAAAAACGAGCGCTCGGCGCTGGGAATCCAATTATAGCCCTCTAGCGCCGACGGCGGCACAATGTCCGATAGAGGCACAAACATGTTTTCGCTGAGATACCATTGCTGGATAGTGTGGCCGTCGCTGTAAAACAGATCCGGCGGCACCCCACCGGCAATAGATATCAGCAATGGATCGGTCATCGTACCGGGAGAGCCGGATTTGGTCATATTTATTTGTATATGGGGATATGCCTTGTGAAAATCGGCGATGATATCATTCATAGCCGCAATATAGGTTTCCTCGAATTCACCGAACCAGAATTCCACTACGGTTTTATCGGCCGCCCAAACTGCGGTGGGCACCATCAGCAATGCAGTAATAATTAATAAGGTCAAGACTCGCTTAATCATATAAGACCTTTTTGACGATGATGGCCTTGGCATCTGTGATCAGCTCACCAACCTGCAGCATAGCCTTATCGCTGTCTCGGAAAGCCACTGTGTAACTTTTGCCATCTACCTCAATTTGCGCCGCATGGCCGTTTTGGGCGGCGATGCCTCTTACTTTAGGCGGAACTTCACCAGCAGCAGCATTCGGACGGGGAAATATCAGGGTCAAAAAGCGACCGCTGCCGTCTGCGGCAGATTGAGATTTGGCTGTTAAATGCCATTGCAGCGGTTTATCAGCATCCCGTTCTTCAGGCGGTACCGTAAACTGATCGGTCTGCTCAAAGCTCAGCGTTTCAGGATAAACAAAATAAGTCCACATCTCCGCCGTATCACCCACCACCCTGATGGTCTGGGCATCGGCATCCACTTCCATCTGTTTTAAGCTGTGCAATAACCAATCGTAGGTGCATTGACGCCCGGCTTCCAGTCGGTCGTATATAGCGATAATATTTGGTTTCACGAAAAAGAGCTGCCTCTCAAAGAGATCGATGCGGCCTTCATATGCCTGAGTGGCGTCGCCGGCCACATAATCGAATTTATCCCCGGCGACAAAGTGGGTGATTTTTCCTTTTGCCTCTAGGGATTGCACTCCCTGGCCCTTGCCGTCCACGAGAATTGTGTTTTTAGAGCGACTCTCCCAGGTCCATTGTGCATGGTGAGGGCTGCCGTACCACGGATAATAGCCCGAAGATATGGCCAAGGGAGAACCGTAGGCTTCTATGATGAAGCTGTTTTGCTCGGCATGGCCGTGGCTGATGGAACCATAGGGACTGCTTTTAAATTTGATATGCACATTATT
>DULU01000040.1 GCA_012840225.1 Bacillota bacterium | reverse complement strand
CCCCTCCCGCACCCCCTCCTCCGCACCCACCCCGCCCCCGGCGCAGGATTTACCATCGGGCAGGATTTACCATCATATAGGGGAATAGTAGATAAACAAGGCCATTGGCGGCCTTCCACGACAACGATAAGACCACAATAAAAAAATGCGACGAAGGAGTGAACGATAATGAACGGCTCTGCCCCCAATCCTCTCACCCCCAATCCTGCTCTATATCGGGTGCCGTTTACGACGGATGATTTCAACGGCATGCCCTACAGGCAACTGGGGTCCTCCGGATTCAAGGTGTCCAACGTGGGCTTGGGCACATGGAAAATCGGCTATCCCGAGACAGGCGACGACTCCCGGATCGGCCGGGTGGAAGCCCTGAAGCTTTTGGATCGTGCCGTGGAGCTGGGAGTCACTTTCTGGGATACAGCCAATCGCTACAATGAAGCCTCGGGCAACTCCGAGCGGGTGATAGGCGAATGGTTCCGCACCCACCCCGACCAGCGCCGGAATGTGGTGCTGGCCACCAAGATCTTCGGCGGCATGGACGGGAGGACGCCCAATCATTCCCGCCTTTCCCGCGGGGCCATCCTGGACGCCGTCTATGCCTCTCTCAAACGCCTGCAACTGGATTATATCGACCTCCTCTATTTCCACCGCTTCGATCCCATCACCCCGGTGGAGGAGAGCCTCGCGGCCATTGAAGACCTGGTGCAAAGGGATCTGGTGCGTTATTTCGCCGTTTCCAACTTCACCGTCGATCAGCTCAAGATCTACCGGGCGGCGGAGATCAGCGTCAGGAGCCGGATCGTCGCCGTGCAGAACAAATATGATATCCTCAACGGCGAAAGTGCCGAACACCAGGGAGTGCTGGCTTATGCCGCTGCCCACGGCATCTCTTTCGTCGCCTATAGCCCCCTGGCGATGGGTTTGTTGACGGAACGCTATCTGGATCCCGCCAAGGTGGGACCGGGTGATCGCCTTTATGATCAGGGCATGCATGATCAATATAGGAACGAAGCCGTGCGCACCAAGCTGGAAAAGCTCACACAGCTTGCCGCCGGCTGGGGCCTCTCCCTCAGCCAGCTGGCCCTCGCCTATATGCTGGATTTGCCCGGCATGGGACCGGTCATACCTTCTGCCACGAAAATCTCACAATTGGAGAGCAATGCTGCCGCAGGTCGCATAAAACTTGACACAGCACAGAAAACAGCAGTTCTCTCAATTCTGCAGTAATTTATCGCATAGCTAAGCAGGATTTACCTTAAATAATTGCGAAGATTACATGACATAAAGGGCGAGAGGTTGGCAGAAATAGTCTCCATCAGAGGGGAACAACCCAACAGACAAGCAAGAAAGCGGAAAATTCAGGTTAAGGAGGTGCCGCATTCCTCAGTTTCAGGTTTACATAGGGTGGGTTTGGCTGGTCTGATCCAATCTGATGTCGCTCGCTGTGAATGCTATTTTTCCATAGTGGAGAATACCGGGGAGGTGTATTTTTGTCATGACCAACAGATTCATAGGATTATTGATGATAAGCTTATTGGTGCTGTCCCTGCCCGCTGCCGCGGCCACCACGCCGCGCATGGGTGCCTGGGTGGACGAGATCGTGCTCGTGGAAGAGGCGGATTCCACCAAAGGTGTCGCCCGTATCGAATCCGGCGAATTCGATGTCTATGCCTACAGCATCAGCAACGCCGATCTGGCGAGAAAAATCAGAACATCACCCCTTCTGGACTACAGCGTCTCCTATGGTTCATATAACGAGATGTCCTTCAACCCCTCCGGCCCGGTTTTCAGCGGTACGGGTAAGTTGAATCCCTTTGCTGTGCCGGCCATCCGTGAGGCCATGAACATTTTGATCGACCGCGACTATATCTGCAACGAGATCTCTGCCGGAATGATGGTGCCTCGTTTCTTTGCCATGAACACCACGTTCCCCGACAGCGCCCGCTATGCCGACACGGTGCGCAAGCTCGAAATCCAATATGCCCACAATCCGGAAAAAGCCAAGCAGATCGTGACGGCCGAAATGGAGAAGCTCGGCGCCAAGCTGGTCAACGGTAAATGGACCTATAACGGGGAACCGGTGGTCATCATCGGCATCATCCGTGTCGAGGACGAGCGCCTGGGCATCGGCGACTATTTCTCCAACCTCCTGGAGAGCATCGGCTTTACCGTCGACAGGCAGTATAAGACCTCGAGCGAAGCCTCGCCCATCTGGATGCAGAGCAACCCGGCCGACGGCAAGTGGCATTTCTACACCGGTGGTTGGGTGACCACGGCCATTGACCGCGATCTGGCCAACAACTTCAACTATTTCCATACCCCCGTGGGCATGCCGGTGCCGCTCTGGCAGGCCTATAATCCCGATCCCCGTTTCGCCGAGGTAGCCGATCGTCTCGAGCGCAACGACTTCAAGACGCTGGAGGAGCGGGCCGCCCTGTTTAAGGAAGCCCTGGAGCTGCAGATGAAAGACTCGGTCAGGGTGTGGTTGACCGACCGCATCGCCGTGTGGCCGAGAGCCAAGGACATCAAGATCGCTTCCGACATGGCCAGCGGTTATTCCGGCACCAGACTCTGGTCGCTGACCCTGCGCCGTGAGGGCCAGGTGGGCGGCAAGGTGACCATCGGCCAGCCCAGCATGCTGACCGAACCCTGGAACCCCATCGCCGGCACCAACTGGATTTACGACATGATGCCCATCCGCGCCCTGGCTGCCGCCGGTGTGGTGGCCGACCCCTATACCGGTCTGAACCATGCCTGGCGCATCGAGCGGGCTGAAATCACCGTGCAGGAAGGCTTGCCGGTCGGCAAGACCCTCGACTGGGTTGACCTCAAGTTTGCCAAGGAGATCGTGGTGCCGGGTGATGCCTGGGTCGACTGGGATGCCAAGGCACAGCGGTTCATCACGGCGGCTGAGAAGTACCCGCAAGGGCTGAAGGCCGTCACCAAGATGGTGGTGTATTATCCGAAAGACTTCCTGAAGACGGTGAAGTGGCATGACGGCAGCTCCTTCTCGCTGGCGGACATGGTGCTGAGCCTCATTCTCTCCTTCGACCGCGGCAATCCGGACAGCCCGATCTATGATGAAGCGGCCGTTCCGGCTCTGAAGACCTTCGTCGCCCACTTCAAAGGCTGCCGCATAGTCAGCAAGGATCCCGTCATCATCGAGTATTATGACGATGCCTGGTATCAGGATGCGGAGTATATCGGCGCCACCCTCTATCCCAACTATGCGCAGGGTGAGGGCGCCTGGCACAACCTGGCCGTGGGCATCAAAGCCGACGCCGCCGGGGAGCTCGCTTTCTCCCAGGGTAAAGCGGATAAGCTGAAAGTGGAATGGATGAGCTTCATCGCCGGTCCGAGCCTTTCCATCCTGAGCAAGTATCTGGATCAGTCGGCAAGCGAACTCTATATCCCCTATGCGCCCACGCTCAGCCAGTTCATCACTCCCGAGGAAGCCAAAGCTCGCTATGCCAATCTGAAGTCCTGGTACCAGTCGAAGAAACACTTCTGGGTGGGCACCGGTCCGTTCTATCTCGAATCCGTGCATCCGGTGGAGAAGATCGTGGTGCTCAAGCGGTTTGAGCAGTATCCGGATCCGGCCGACAGGTGGGCCAGCTTCGGTGAGCCGAGAATGGCCGTGGCCGACGTGGCTGCCCCGTCCGTGCTGAGAAGGAATCGGCCCGCTCAGTTCACCATCAGCGTGAAAGAGGAAACCAACGGCAATCCCTATCCGGTTAATGATATCGACTTCGTCAAGTACATGGTCTTCGATTCCAAAGACAACATGGTAGCTTCCGGCGAAGCGAAAGCCGTGAAAGACGGTGTGTGGGAAGTGGCGCTCACTGCGGAGGACACCGCCAAAATCCCGATGGGCTCTGGCCGCCTGGAGATTGTAGCGGTGCCGATCCCGGTGTGCATACCGGCCAAGGACTCCGTGCAATTTGTGATGCTGCCATAATCCACTAGTCTAGAGGCCCCAAATCAGGAAGGAAAAGAAGGTCGCCGGGCCGGCTGTCTGTGATCGGTCACCCGGCCGGCTGTCCGGCGACCTGGTTATTTGGAGGCCCGTTGAAATGAAGGGAACGGGCCTCCACTTGTAAGCAGGCGCACAAAAGACTGTTACCGGGGTGAGGTTATGGCACAAGCTGCCCTGTCGGGAATCGATATGAAAACCATCAGAAGTCGCCGGGTGAGGGAAACTCTCGGGCGAGTGGCCAGGTATACCCTGCTGCGCGGCTTAGCCCTGGCGGTCACGGTGATCATCGCCGTCTACCTGACCGTGGTCATCGCCAACATGGGGGGCAAGGTAGACGACATCCGCCGCGGCATGATAAAAGAGTCCATCGCCATGATGGTGCTGGCCAATGAAGAATTGCGCAAGATGCCGGCGGAGGAGAGGCAAGCCGTCCTCCTGGAGATGGAGCAACTGGAGGTGGAGCGGCAGGGCTTGAATCGTCCTTTCATCGTGCGCAGTTTTGAGTACCTGTGGACCGCTCTCACGCTCGATCTGGGCCGGGCGTCCTATATCAGCAGCGACAGCGGCTCTCGCCAGGTGCGGCTTATTTTACTGGAGAGATTGTCGCCCACACTTTTGCTCTGGGCTACCGCTCAGATTATGATCTTTTTCATCGCCCTCTTTTTTGCCCTGATTCTCTCCAGCCGCTATGGCAGTTTTTTTGACAAATTGGTCATCATGTTGGCACCAACCTCCGCCGCCCCCGGCTGGTTCTATGGACTATTCTTAATACTTATTTTCGCCGCCGTGCTGAAATTATTGCCGTTCGGCGGCCTGGTGGACGCCCCGCCGCCCCAAGGTTTCTGGCCTTATTCCTTAAGCGTCCTCAAGCACCTGGTGCTGCCGGTGGCGGCCCAGTTTATGAGCGGCCTCTTTCTGCTCATCTATAGCTGGCGCACCTTCTTCCTAATATATTCCAGCGAAGATTATGTGGAGATGGCCAAAGCCAAAGGATTGCCGGGCGGGCTGATCGAGCGCCGCTATGTGCTGCGGCCGACGCTGCCTTATATCATCACCAACTTTATGCTGATGCTCATTCAGGTGTGGATGGGCGGTATCATTCTGGAGACCGTCTTCAACTGGCCGGGCTTAGGCCGCCTGCTTTATTCGGCCATTCGGCTCTCCGACACATCCGTCATCGTGGGTTCGGTGGTCCTTTACGCCTATTTGCTGGCTATTACGGTGTTTCTCCTGGATATAATCTACGCCATTGTCGATCCGCGGGTCAGAATCGGTGCAGAAGGTGGTAAGGCATGAGCAGGGTAAGCAGAAATCTACAAGAGATCATCAAGTATCCTTCTGCTATTTTCGGATTGCTGATAATTTTTCTCTTAGTCGTGATCGCCATCTATACCTTGGCCACCATGTCCTATCAGGAGGCCATCAATCGCTGGCGTGGCGATGAAACCATGTGGGCGGAATACCCCAGGAATGCCTTGCCGTCCTGGATGAACTATTTTACTCAGAAGAAGCTCCCCACCACCATGGTGCTGGATACCGCCACCTCACCCCAGTCCAAGGAGCGGCTGGAGATGGAGGGGCTGGAGATGGTCACCGCCACGCTGACCTTTGACTACCAATTTGACGATTTCCCCTCCGAGGTGGCCGTCTTTTTCACTGCTAAAGGCGAGGGAGAGCCGCCTTTTGTCATGCCCTATTGGGAGATGCCCGACGGCCGGCGCATCGAACTGGAGGCGCAAAGCATCAGCCGGCAGAAGCGCTATTTTGTATCGCTCGATAACCGTCTGATCCGCTCCCTGGGCAACCGGGCTCCAGAGGAGGGCTTATTCCTGGACCCGGCGGCGGCCGAGGGCAAACCGGCCAAGGGGCAATATAAATTGATCGTCGAAGGTTACCTCTTTGAGCCGGGCGGAGACTTCGACGTCAAGCTTTTGCTCTATGGCAAGGTGCACGGGATGGCCGGCACCGACCACCGGCGCCGCGATCTGATGATCGCCTTGCTCTGGGGCACGCCTATCGCCCTTTGCTTCGGCCTCCTGGCGGCCTTGGGCACCACCATCGCCACCTTCATCATTGCGGCCATCGGCGTCTGGTACGGTAAGTGGGTGGATGCCCTCATCCAACGCATCACCGAGGTGAACATGATATTGCCCACTTTGCCGATCCTGATCATGGTCGGTACCTTCTATTCCCGCAGTATCTGGATGATTCTCGGTGTGGTGATCGCCCTGAGCATCTTCGGCGGCGGCATAAAAACCTACCGGGCCATGTTTTTGCAGATCAAGGATGCCCCCTACATCGAAGCGGGGCGCGCCTATGGCGCCGGCAACCTGCGCCTGATATTCCGCTATATGATCCCGCGCATGATCCCGGTTCTCATTCCCACCTTCGTCACCTTGATACCCAGCTATGTCTTCCTGGAAGCCTCCCTGGCGGTGCTCGGACTGGGCGATCCGATCCTCCCGACCTGGGGCAAACTGCTGCAGGATGCGCAGGAAAACGGAGCTCTGTTCAAAGGGTATTATTATTGGGTGCTGCAACCGTCCGCTCTGTTGATGCTGACCGGGTTGGGCTTTGCCATGCTGGGCTTTGCCCTGGACCGTATCTATAACCCGAGATTGAGGGGGCGGTAATGATGGCGGTTAATGCTAATTCCAATGCAAACGCAAAAACCAACGCCGGCGCCGGCACTGATGCCTACGCCATTTTTCGCCTGGAAAACCTGCAGCTATATTTCAACACCAGGATCGGGCCGGTACAGGCGGTAGACGGCGTCTCCTTCTCCCTGGCCTCCGGCCGCACTTTGGCTTTGGTGGGTGAATCTGGCTGCGGCAAAAGCTCTCTGGGCCGGGCCATATTGCGGCTCCTGCCGCGCAATGTGCATACCTATAAAGGCAGCATCTTTCTCAACGGCACCGACGTGATGACCTATAGCAACGAGCGTTTCCGCCGCCAGGTGAGATGGGTGCGCATGGCGCTCGTACCGCAGGCGGCCATGAATGCCCTGAATCCGGTGGTCAAAGTGGAAGACCAGGTGGCCGAGCCGCTCCTCGTGCACCAGCGGGTGAAGAACAAGGCCGAAGCCTACAGCAGAGCCTATGAAATCTTCAAGGTGTTAGGTTTGCCGCAGGACTTCCTCAACCGTTATGCTTTCGAGCTGAGCGGCGGCATGCGGCAGCGGGCAGCCATCGCTATGGCCCTGGTCATGCATCCGGAACTGATCGTGTTGGACGAGCCGACCTCCGCCCTGGACCTCTTGACCCAGTCGAATATCATGAATGTGCTCAAAAAGGTGAAGTGGGAATTTAAATCCACCTTCATCCTGATCACCCACGATATCGCCACGGCGAGCGAGCTCGCCGACGATGTGGCCGTCATGTATGCCGGACAGCTGGTGGAGAAGGCCGATGCCCGCCTGTTTTACGACGATCCTTTGCATCCCTATTCCCGCAAATTGATGGCCAGCGTGCCGACATTGCGCAAGGATAAAAAGCTGGAGTTTATTCCCGGCCAGCCGCCCAGTCTGATCAACCCGCCAAAGGGGTGCCGGTTCGCCGATCGCTGCGAGCTGCGGCATGAGCGCTGTGCGGCAGAACCGCCCATGGTGACCCTGCCCGACGGTCGGCAGGCCAAATGCTGGCTGGTGGAGCAAAAAGCGAGGGAACAGCATGCCTGAAAAAGCAGATGCCCTTCTGACGGTGGAAAATGTGCATACCTGGTTTGAGCTGCGCCGCTTTGGTTTTCTGCGCGTCGGTTTCGTGCGGGCGGTGGATGGGGTCTCCTTCTCCCTGAAGCATGGAGAAGCGGTGGCCGTGGTCGGGGAAAGTGGCTGCGGCAAAAGCACTTTGGCCAAGACTGTCCTGGGATTATACCGGCCGACACAGGGCACCGTGGTTTTCGACGGCCAGCGCATTGACGGCGAGACCGGGAATTTAAAGAAATATCACTCTCAGGTGGGATATGTGCAGCAGGATCCTTATGGTGCCCTGCCGCCGTTTATGACCATCTACCGCATCTTGGACGAGCCGCTGCGCATCAACGGGGTGAGAAAGCGGGCGGAGAGGGAAAAGCGCATCAAGGAAGCCTTGAGCGAGGTCAAACTGACTCCGGTGGAAGATTTTCTGTATAAATATCCCCACATGCTGAGCGGCGGCCAGCAGCAGCGGGTGGTGCTGGCCAGGGCCAAGATTCTCGAGCCTAAGCTGATCGTGGCCGATGAGCCGGTCTCCATGCTCGATGCCTCCGTGCGGGTGGAGATATTACAGCTTTTGCAGAGGCTGCAGCGCTCTTATAACCTGGCCGTGATTTATATCACGCACGACCTGTCGACCGTACGCTATTTCTCCGAGCGCATTTTCGTCATGTACGGCGCCAAGATCATCGAAGAGGCCCCCACGGCCACCTTGCTGGAAAACCCGTCGCATCCCTATACCCAGGCTCTGCTGACGGCCATTTCCGATCCGGATGCCAAAAACGCCGACCATATCAAAGAGGTGCCACCGGGAGAGCCGCCCAGCTTGCTCAATCCCCCGCCGGGCTGTCGCTTTTGTCCCCGCTGTGGGCAGGCCATTGCCGGATTGTGCGAAAAGGAGATGCCGCCGGCCTTTGAGCTTGCGCCGGGCCACCGCGTCTCCTGCTGGCTATATCGCCAGGCGGCGGTGAAGGAGAAGGAGGAAGAAAAAGAGAAAGCCGGTTGATGGCCGGCACCCGACATATCGGCGGCCAAGGCGGCGGCGGCAAAAAATAGGGGGTTTTCTCTTTGATAGCGGCGGGCTTAGGGTTGATGGCCCTGGGTTGGCTCATCATTTTCCTCACGGTGGTGCATGTCATCCCGGATAAGCTATACCTGCTCTTCCTGTCTCATGCCTTGTCTTTGACCGGTTTCATCATCGGCTTGATCGGCATCATCCAGCGCCACCGGCCGGGCGGCCCGCCCCCCGGGGAATAAACTTCAGTGCGGCTTCGTCAGGCAACAGTGTTTATATTTCAGCCCGCTCCCGCAAGGGCACGGGTCGTTCCGCTTGACGTTTTTCCATTTTTCCTGGTCCGCTTTTTTTACCAGGTCCATGATGGCGCCGGCCGGGCGCCGCTGTCTCAGCAGGCCGGCCAGCTGCCGCAGATAAGGATCGGCGTGACTGAAGAAGATCTTATACCCCTCGCAGAGGTAGGAAAGGCCCTCCTCCCCGTCGGGCGTGCGGATGAAGCGATCTTTCGGGCAGGCGCCGTGGCAGATGAAGAGATAAGGACAATCCCTACAATAGCGGGGGAGCTTATCTCGCTTGTCCAGGCCGAAGCGCACCTGTTGCGGGCCGTTGGCCAGCTCTTTAAGCGGGGTTTCCATCATATTGCCCAGCTTACACTCGGGGACGACGAAATGGTCGCAAGCATAGACATCGCCGTTGTGCTCGATGATCAGGCCCCGGCCGCAGGTTTCGGTAAATATGCAGAGGCTCGCCGGCAAGCCCATCCAGGCCGCCACACACTCCTCAAATATCTGGATAAACATCTTGCCGACATCGCGGCGGATCCATTCATCGAAGATGGCGGCAAGAAAACGGCCGAAGGCCGGAGCGGGGACGGATCTGTCGGTCACCCCTCGTTCTCCCACCCGCTCCACGATGGGGATGAACTGTATCCAGGTGGCGCCCAGTTCCTTGAAGTAGTTATACACTTCCAGGGGATGCTGGGCGTTGAGGTTGTTGACCACGCAGAGGATGTTATAGTCTATTTCATATTTCTGCAGCAACCTCAGGCCGGCTATTACCTTCTCGTGCGTCGGCCGCCCGCCCTTGTCGCGGCGATAGTAGTCATGCATCCAGGCCGGACCGTCTATGCTGATACCCACCAGGAAATGGCGCTCTTTGAGCAGGCGGCACCATTCATCGTCCAGCATGGTGCCGTTGGTCTGCAGGGTGTGACCGGCTTGCCAGCCGGGCGGCAGATACTTGTCGACAAAGTGGAGAAACTGGCGGAAAAAAGAGAGGCCCATGAGGGTGGGCTCCCCGCCCTGCCAGGCAAAGTTGATCTGAGGACCCGGTTGGGCGGCGATGTAATCGCGCACATATCTCTCCAAGAGCTCCGGAGACATGCGGAAGTTTTCGCCTTCGGGATAAAGCTCATCTTTATGAATATAGTAGCAGTAGGCGCAGTTTAAATTGCACACCGGACCTACCGGCTTCACCATCACGCTGAAATATGGCGGTAGTGTCTCTTTTATGCCCTGATCATTCCGGGTGGCACTGGTCACGGGACGACTAACCCCTTTCGCCGGGACATCGGGTATATTACGGTTGTGGGTTGAAATTCGCTCTTCGCCCACCGATGCCTGCCGCAATTAAGCTGGTAAATTTGCCGTAATCGTGCTATATTTCTATACATGGATTCCACTTGGCCACATAAAAGACTGGTAATCATCAACGGCTATGCGGCGTATTTTCTGATCGGCTTCTTTGTAGTCCTGTTTGCCCCCGCTCTGCCGGCCATGATCAAGGATTTCGGTCTGAGCCTTGCTCAGGCCGGGCTCATCTTTCCTGCCAGATCGCTGGGACAGTTGGCTGCCGTGATGATTGGCGGCGCCTGGTCGGACCGGGTGGGGCGCAAACCCACAATCGTCACCGGAGCGGCGCTTTTTGCTCTTGGCTCGTTGGGGGTGGCGGTGGGTTCAAGCTGGCCGCTGGTATTGGCCGGCTTTTTGGTGAGCAGCGTCGGCCAAGGTTTTGCCAACTCCAGCATCAACGGTTTGATTGCCGATGCGCATCCCACAAGCCGCGGCGCAGCCCTAAACAGGCTGCACGGCATTTATGGGCTGGGTGCGTTCATCGGTCCGCTGGTGGCGGGCGGTTTACTCCTCACCAATCAAGGCTGGCGCCCGGCCTTCTTGATCAGCAGCCTGTTGTGGCTGATGTGTTTATTGGTTACCTTGTTTTTACATATTCCTGCTCCCGGCCCCCGGAAGGTCCACCCCGCCTCCGGGGAAAAGCAGCCGCTGTCCCAGGGTAAGTCCATCTATGGCGCCATCCTCTTTGCCGGATTGTTTATGGTGGCTTTTCTCTATAACGGCACCGCCAATGGGTTGATCGGTTGGATCAATTCCTATCTGCTGGAAAAAGCGGATGTCATGCCTTCCATTTTGGCGGCCAACATGGTCTCCCTCTTCTACCTGGCCTTGACCATCGGCCGTTTCCTCTGGAGCGGCGTGGTGCAGGACTGGGGTTACGCCCGGGTGATTCTCATCTGTGCCGCCGGTCCGGTGGCCGCCTTCCCCTTGGTGATCTGGGGTGGGAATTCCTTGCTGGTGGCTTTAGGGGTGATGGCCTCGGGCCTCTTTTTCTCCGGACTATATCCCACCGCCCTGGCTTATGCCGCCGATCGCCGTCCCGAATTGGCCGGAACCATTACCGGAACCTTGTCCATGGCTATGACGCTGGGCAGCATGTCGGTGCCTTGGCTCACCGGCATCATCGCCGGCCGCACCGGCTTTCAAAGCGGCATGATCTTTATTTATATCTTTGTCGTCTGCCTCCTGGGTGTGGCTGTCGGCATCAGCAAGGCCGGCACCGCTCTGGCCCGCACCTCCGTCGTCACTGCCGCCACCCATCGGGGAGCTTAACGGTTCGCCTGCCAAGGTCCAGGAGATCCCGAGTTGCTTATACCCAATGCAGAACTAATAATAAAGGAACAAAATTCCCGGCCAAGAAAAGGAAAGTCAGGGAAGGGGAGGAAAAAGCTGCGGCAGGGGAGGCATGGATGAAGATGACGGCAGGCTGGAAGCAAATGGCGGCAGGAGTGAGAAGAGCAGGCTCCTTAACCTGCGTTTTCATAATGTTGGCGTATTTTGTTGTGTCAGGTTGTGCAGCTCGGGCGGCCACCGCCACGACCGGCGTCGAAAACTGGATCTCGTTAAGCCTAAGGCACGACGGCCGGCAGCGTACCTATCACCTTTACATCCCGCCGGAATATACAGATGGCGGTTCATCCGGGACCGAAGGTAAGCCTGAAGATCTTCCGGCTCCGGCCTGGCCGCTCGTGCTGCTCTTGCATGCCGACGGCAGCAACGGGCGGGAATATGCCGAGGTGAGCGGCATGAACACCTTAGCCCGCCAAGCAGGTTTTATCGCCCTCTATGCTGATGCCGCCGGGGAAAAAGCCGAATGGAACGCTTTGGGCATAAAGGATGATCTGCCGGACGATCTCGGCTTTCTAAAGAGGCTGGTCGACGAGGTGCGCCGGGCTTATCGCATAGACGAGAAGCGCATATATCTCATCGGCCATGCCGCCGGCGGCATGATGGGATACAGACTGGTGGTGGAATACCCCCGTCTTTTTGCCGCCATCGCCACTGCAGGAGCCTCGATGGGAGTGCGGCACCAATCCGGTTCTCCAGGAGAGAACTACATATTGACAGTGCCCCCGCCAAAGCATCCCGTATCGGTGCTGGCCTTTCACGGTGAAGCCGACAAGGTGATACCCTACGACGGGCGTCCGCCCATCTTCGGCAGCGGCGAGGGCTATCTGTCGGCAGCCGAATCGATCCAGTTGTGGGTGGCGGCCAATCGCTGCCGGGAGGTGCCGAAGCGCGAAACCAGCCATGACGGGTTAGTCATTGAGGAGACCTATAGCGGCGGCACCGGCGGCACGGAAGTGGTGCTGGTCACCATCAAAAAAGGCGGCCATGCCTGGCCTGAAAGCCAGGAAGCTGCAGAGGCGGGAGCGCCTGTGCTAAAGGCAGGGGAGATGATCTGGGAATTCTTCGCCGCTCACCCTCTGGTGGCTCCACCGCTTAACATAAACGAAGAGATCAAAAGGCTCCCGCCCTGGTTCACGGCTTTATTGATCGTGGCCGGCTTCATCATATTCCGGACGTTATTGCGCAAAGCTTTACACCGCTAACACGGCGGAGAGCTTTTTTAAAACGGTTTCATAACGGTGCGAGGCGGCACTGATGATTTCCGGCGGCAGCTTGGGTGCCGGCGGCTTTTTGTCCCAGCCGATGGATTCGACATAGTCACGGATAGGCTGCTTATCCAGGCTGTCGATTGGTTTGCCGGTGGTATAGGCCTCCAGCGGCCAATAACGGCTGGAATCCGGGGTGAAAATCTCATCGATGAGGAGCAGCTCCTCTCCAAGAAGGCCGAATTCGAATTTGGTATCGGCCAGGATGATGCCGACCTGGGCGGCTTTGGCTGAAGCAAACCGATATAAATCCAGGGAAGCGGAAACCAGCCTCTCGGTGAGATCGCGGCCGAAACGATCAGCCATCTCCTGCTGCGTGACATTGACATCGTGACCGGTGTCGTTCTTCAGAGCCGGGGTGAAGATGGGCTCCGGCAATTGGCTGTTCAAGCTCAATCCAGGAGGTAAAGGTATGCCGGCGACGGTGCCGCTTTGACAGTATTCCTTCCACCCTGAGCCGGCCAGGTAGCCCCGGACGATGCATTCCACGTCGATGCGGCGGCATTTGGTGACGATCATCGCCCGCCCGAAGAGCTCCCTTTCGATTTCGGGAGGTAAGCCCAGATCGGAAAGGTCCAGGGTGATGAAGTGATTTACCACCAGGTGGCGGGTGGCCTCAAACCAGAGGGCGGACAACTGATTCAGCACCCGGCCTTTGCCCGGAATGCCGTCGGGAAACACCACGTCGAAAGCGCTCAACCGGTCGGTGGCCACAAGCAACAGCCTGTCGCCCAAATCAAAAGCTTCTCTCACTTTGCCCTTGTGCCAGACCGGTAAACCCAGAGGGGGGCAGGTCAACAATACCTTCTGCGACACGCGCGGACTCCTTTCGCCTCACATACTTCTTATTATTATGGAGGCAGATGACAGCGGAAACAAGAAAAAAGAGAGGCAACCGCCATTTGATTCAGTCTATCGGCGAAAGGCCGCCTTGCATAGAAACCATTGGTTATACCCAACTAAATTGAAAAGGACATAACCTCCGGATGTCGAAACGAAGATTAAAGCAAACGGCTGGAAAAGAAAACCCAGCCCTATTAAGGTAGGATAGGAGCTGTGATAGGATGAGCACGAAAAAACTGAAAGTCGGCATCATCGGTACCGGCGGCATCGCCAACGGCAAACACATGCCGAATCTGGCCAAGTGTCCGGAAGTGGAAATGACGGCGTTTTGCGACTTAGTGGAGGAGCGCGCTCAGGAGGCGGCGCAGAAATACGGTGCTCCGGGCTCCAAGGTGTATACCGATTACAAGGAACTGCTGAAGGATGAGTCCTTGGACGTGGTGCACATCTGCACCCCGAACTGGGTCCATGCCGAGCAGGCCATCGCCGCCCTGGAAGCCGGGAAGCATGTGATGTGCGAGAAGCCGATGGCCAAGACGTCCGCCGAGGCTTGGGCCATGGTGGCAGCGGCCAAAAAGAGCGGCAAGAAATTGACCATCGGTTACCAGAACCGCCACCGGGCCGATTCCTACTATCTGAAGCAGGTCTGCGATGCCGGCGAGCTGGGTGAGATCTATTTTGCCAAAGCGCTGGCGGTGCGGCGGCGCGGCGTTCCCACCTGGGGCGTCTTTCTGGATGAGGAGAAGCAAGGCGGCGGACCGCTGATCGATATCGGTACCCATGCCCTGGACCTGACCTTGTGGCTGATGAACAATTATGAATGGGAATCCGTCACCGGCTCGGTGTTCAAGAAGCTGCGCAGCCGGGAGAATGCCGCCAACCCGTGGGGTCCCTGGGATCCGAAAAAATATACCGTTGAGGACTCCGCTTTCGGCTTCATCAAGTTCAAGAACGGCGCCACGGTGATCCTGGAGAGCAGCTGGGCTTTGAATATCATCCAGTCCGGCGAGGCCAAGTGCATCCTCTGCGGCACCGAAGCCGGCGCCGACTTCGAGGACGGACTGCGCATCAACGGCGAGAAGTTCTCCCGCCTCTACATCACCAAGCCCGACCTCAAGGCCGGCGGCGTCGATTTCTATGCCGGCAAGTCCGAATCGCCCGGCTACATCGAAGCCAGGCGCTGGATCGATGCCATCCTCAACGATACCGATCCGGTAGTGTTGCCCGAGCAGGCTGCCGTGGTGACCGAGATCCTCGAGGCCATCTATAAGTCGGCTGCTACAAATAAGCCGGTCTACAAGGGATAAAAAAGCTGAATGGATGGAGATTGTGCATCCTTTCACAAAATGATATACTGGCACCAGGGCGCCGGGAGCCCCCCGGCGCCTCTTTTTTAGGGGGTGAGCCTTATGTCACTTAAGCATATACGGGTCATTTTGGTTGTCGGCATCTTGCTCATCGGCCTGATCTTGCCGGAAGCGGCGGCTGCTGCTACTGCCGTGCGGGTGCTTTCTCCGTCCATTTTTTCCGTGGTACCGTTTTACTGGATCAAAGAGAACAACATCCTGCCGGAGGTGCAGCTGGATATCCAGCTCTCTCCGGACCACCAGAGGTCATTGGCGCTCATGAACACCGGGCAGGGTGAGTTCTGGCTCACCGGCCTGAATGTCGGCGCCAAAGGTTATGTCAAAGGCGTGGACGTGAGGCTGGTCAATGTCAACGCCTGGTGCCTGGATTATGTGGTCACGAACTTCTCCGGGGTCTCCACCTGGCGCCAGCTCCTCGATAAGCGCATTGCCCTGCCGCTGCAGGGAGGGCCGCTCGATTTTCTGGTGCGCTATATGATCGAGAAGGAAAACCTGCCCCTGGAGCGCTTCCAGTTCGTCTATGCGCCGACGCCGCAAGCCGTACAGTTTCTGAATCTCGGGCAGATCGATGCGGCCGTGTTACCCGAGCCGGCGGTCTCGCAGCTTTTGGCTGCTTCCCCCAAAGCGCACCTGGCCATCGATATACAGGAAGAATGGGCTAAATGGCATGCGGGGAATCGCCACATCCCCTATGTCGGCCTCTTCGTGCACGGCAAGTGGGCCGAGAACCATCGGGAGACGGCGTTGGCGGTGGCTAAGGCCTATGCCGAAGGGGTCGCCTGGATGGCCGCTCATCCGGAAGAGGCCATAGCCCTCACCGCCAGGGTGCTGGATCTGCCGCCGGCGGTGGCCGCTACCGCTCTGGCCCGGGCCAAACTTGAGGTGTTTGATAAGGACTATACCCAGGCGGTGGTGCACGAGCATCTGCAGGAGATGCAGGAGTTTAATGCCGAGCTGACAGGCGGTGCCCTTCCCGATGCGGCCTTCTACTGGTGATCCGACCGGGCGTGAGGCGTCCGGGAGGGAAATGGCCAGACGGGATGCGACCGGGAGGGAAGCGCTTTACCGCTTTCTTGCCCTTTTAGTCGGCCTTCTTTTGCTCATCTGGCTCTGGCAGCGGCTTTCGTCCAGCTTGTCGCCGTTGGTGCTGCCGGGGCCGCTGACGGTCTGGCGGAGCTTCCTCCGCCTTTGGCAGGAAGGGGAGATCCTCCGTCAGCTGGGGATCTCTCTCCGCCGGGCGGTCGTCGGCTTGTCTTTAGCCTATGGGCTGGCTTTGTTCCTCGGCATTTTGATGCACCGGAGCCGCCTTTGCTATTATCTTCTGCAGCCGTGGTTTGATGCCGTGCAGATGGTGCCGGCCGTGGTCTGGCTGATATTCGCCGTGCTTTGGTTCGGCATCGCCAGGGAAAAGACCCCCATCTTTGTGGTGTTCATCGTATGCCTGCCGGTGGTGCAAGCCCAGGTGCGGGAGGGCCTGCAGGCCGTGCCCGGCGAATTGCTCGATCTGGCCGCCCTCGAGCCGTTGGGTTTCTTTGGCTATGCCCGCCATGTGCTCTTGCCGGCCTTGCGTCCCTCACTCCTTTCTTCCGCCACTTTGGGCTTCTCCTTCGCCTGGCGCTCCGTGGTGTTCGCCGAATTCGTCGGCAGCAATTCCGGGTTGGGGTATCAGCTGAATAAGTCGTATTATAACCTCGCCACCGACGAGGTGTTTGCCTGGACGGCGGTGTTGGTGCTCCTGATGTGGCTCTGGCAGGAAGTGGTGGTGGCCGGCTGGCGGCGGAAAGGCCATAAAGCGGCCGGTTCAAGGCCGGAAGCGGTGCAGGGATGAGGAGCGTGGGAGTGGGAGGGAGTGAGCGGGTTGGAACGGGGGGGACATGACAGGTCCCGCATGGATGGAATGTAACCCAATGTTAACCTCCACCAGAGCTAAAATGTGTTATATTGGCATCGGAGGGAGGAATTAACCAATGCTGAACAAATGCACGGATTGTGGAGCCCGGAACCAGTCGTTCCGTGAGTATTGCGTCAAGTGCGGCGGCAAGCTGACCAGAAGTCATAGAATGCTTCATCTCACACACAACGCCAGAAGTTCCCGTTTCGTCTTGGATCACAAGTTCAACTAAAGCGGGGGCGGGTGTCCCCGCTTTTTATATATTTCCCGTAGATCTCCAAAGTCTGCTCCACACACTTCTTCAGACAAAAATGCTCTTCGGCATAGGCTCGCCCTCGACGTTGCAAATTGGCCAATAAGTTTTTGTCCTTCTGCAGCCGCATCAGATCCCGGTATATATCTGCCGGCGCCGGAGGCTTCGGGTAGTTGCATCGGCCGCTGAAATCCACGTAATCACTTTTGGCCAGCCACTCCTCATCCACCAGCCCATCATAACTCCATCCCAGCACCAGGCAGGCATTGCCGGCCGCCATACCTTCGCGTATCGCCCGGCCCGTGCCCACGACCACATGGGAGCGGCGCATCAGCCTGGCGATGTCGATCACCCAGCCCAGGAACTGGCCGCGCCGGCCGATATGCGCCTCGGCGGTCCGGTTGGCGGCCACGAGGAAGCGGAAGGAGCCGGAAAGTCGCTCCACCGCCTTGCCTAAAGCAATGAGGCCCGGCTCTTTGTAATGATCATGCCGCCCGGCATATAGAATGGTGAACACTTCATCCTTCTTTCCCGGCCTGAACTGGTCCAGATCGACGGCATTGGGCATCAGCACTTTCGGCGGGTGGAAAAACTTCATGCTGTTCTCTATGCGCTTTCCCACGCAGATCAGGCAGGAGGCTTGGTTCAGCGCCTTGGCATATCTCCCGCCATCCAGCCCCAGGCCGTGGCAGGTGAGCACATAGGGCAGGCCGAGGGTCTTTTTGATCAGGTAGGCGGAGTGGAAGTCGCGGGAGGAGTGGGCATGAATGATGTCCGGTGCCCGGGCGGCTATGAGATCCAGCAAGGCTCTTGGCTCCTCGGCTTCATAGACATTCACCCCGGCTTCCCTCAGCTTTTTCATATATTGCTCGCTCGTCTGCGGGAAGTGGCGCGCTTGGGAGACGACCAGATCGACCGTGTGCCCGGCGGCGCGCATGGCGCGGCATAAGTCGACCACATGGGTGGTTTGCCCTGAAGTGAAAAAGGTGGCTAGCAGCATGACAATATGCATGGAGCACCCCCGACGGCTATCTGCACTCTGCATTATGCACCGGACCCTGCACGGCCCTCTGTACCGGCTACGGCAGCATTTTACGCTCGTGCGGTCCGGTTCGTGTCAGCCGGGCGGTGGGGGAGGGGAGGCGTTAACCCATCGTTTACTTATGTCTAACGCAACGTTAACTAATGTCTAACCCATCGTTAACCATTGATGGGCGCCATTATGCTATATTGGGTGCGAAAGGAGGAAATACCACGATGAAGAAATGCCCGGATTGCGGAACAAAGAACATGTCGCACCGTGAATACTGCATACGGTGCGCATGCAAACTGACAAAGAGCCATCGGCCCTACCATCTGACCAGGGACAACAGCAGTCGGTTCGTGCTCGATCATCTGGTAAGCGCCCAATGACGGCCGGTCGACAGGGGATTAAGCAAAGGCCGACCGGGCCACGGGAAGAACGAACTCGGAGCCGCAGACCCAATTGAGTTTGCGGCTCTTGGTTTATATATACATATACCGGCAAAAGCTCTACCGGCAAAAGCTCTACCGGCAGAGCGCCTGCCGGCCGCCGCTATTCAGTGCGGCGCACCACGGGCTCCTCGCAGGCCTGGACATCTTTGCGGCGTTCGAAGCGGGTTTCCAGATGAGTCAGATATTCTCTCACCGTCTTGTAACGGGCGCAGCGATACTTGCGGCTTAAGCATTCCTTGTTGCATTTATCGACAAATTCATGCGCCGTCACCAATCGCCCCATAATCACCCCTCCAGGACTTTTATACGCAGATTACTTGGTGGTAGACTTTCTTCCCTTTGCGGATCTCCAGCCGGCCCTCGCGAAACGAGGAGATATCTATATTATATTGGATATTGTCGACTTTCGCGCCGTTGACGGTGATGCCGCCCTGATCTATCAGCCGGCGACCTTCGCTGGTCGAGGCGGCAAGCTTAGTCTTCACCAGGAGATCGAGGAGGCGCAGGCCGCCGGCCACTTCCTCTTTTTGGACATAAGTGGTGGGCATGGCCGCCGTGTCGCCGTTTTCCTTGTCCTTGCCGGCAAAGAGACTCTCCGCCGTGCGCCGGGCTTTTTCCGCTTCCTCCGGCCCGTGCACCAGGCGGGTCACCTCATAGGCCAGGACTTTCTTGGCCTCATTGACCTCTTTGTCTTTGAGGCGGCTCAGGGCATGCACTTCGCTCATCGGCAGGTCGGTCAACAGGGCCAGCCGCTGCGGCACATCGGCGTCGTCGATATTGCGGAAATACTGATAGAATTCATAGGGCGAAGTCATCTCCGGATCGAGCCAGATGGCCCCGGCTTCGGTTTTGCCCATCTTCTTCCCGGAGGCCGTGGTGAGCAGGGTGAGAGTCAGGGCAAAAGCGGGGGTCTTCTCCTTGCGGCGGATCAGGTCGACGCCGGCCAAAATGTTCGACCACTGGTCGTCGCCGCCTATCTGCAGGCGGCAGCCATAACGCCGATAGAGTTCGAGGAAGTCATAGGCCTGCATGAGCATGTAGTTGAACTCCAGGAAGGAGAGGCCTTTCTCCATGCGGTTGCGGAAGCATTCCGCCGTGAGCATGCGGTTCACGGAGAAGTGGACGCCGATCTCCCGCAGGAGCTCCACATATTTGAGTTCCAAGAGCCACTCGGCGTTGTCCACCATGATGGCCCGCCCGTCGCTGAAGTCCAGGAAGCGTTCCAGCTGCTTCCGGATGGGAATGGTGTTGGCGATGATTTGCTCCCTGGTGAGCATGGGGCGCATTTCGGTGCGGCCGGTGGGATCACCGACCATAGTGGTGCCGCCGCCGATTAAGGCGATGGGGCGATGACCGAATCTTTGCAGCCGCGCCATGGCCATCAAAGCGGTGAAGTGGCCGACATGCAGGCTGGGAGCGGTGGCGTCGAAGCCTACGTAGAAAGTGACTTTTTCCCGCTCCAACAGTTCCACCAGCTCTTCCGGGTGAGATACCTGAGCCACAGCTCCTCTTTCCGCCAGCACATCAAAAGCATTTGTCATGGTTGGGTGCACCTCTTGTTATTATAACCAGCCGCAATATTGGGCCAAAAGGCGGCTGTAGGCTACATAGTCGGGCCAGGAGATATCGGGCGGCACGCCGTGGTCGCAACCGGGGATATACCCGCCTTCCTCTAAGAGGGGCGGCACCACCCGCTCCACTTCCGCCCGCATGACGGCGCCGCCCCGGGCGATGGCCCGCTTGTCGATCCCGCCGGTGAACGCCATCTTGCGGCCATATGCTCTTCTGAAGGCTATTATATCGTTATGGGCGGCCACTTCAACAGGGTGGCATACATTAATGCCGGCCTCGATCCAGATGGGCAAGAGCTCATCGATGCAGCCGTCGGAATCCATGTCGATGAGCGGGCAGCCGGCCGCTTTGGCGAGCGTCACCCAGCGTTTATAGCTGGGGGAGAGAAAAGTGCGGGTCATGGCCGGCGAGATCATGCTATGGGCTTTGTAGGCCATGTCTTCCGAGATGCCGATGCGGTCGGGAACCACCTGCTCAAAGATGCGCTCCAGCATCCGGGTGATGAAATCGCTCCAGAAGGTGGCCATCTCCATGACGAAGGCCGGATCGTCGGCAAAAAAGAGGCATAGGTTCTCCAGGCCGCACCATTCCCTCATCTGCCAGAAGGGCCCGTTGAAGTGGATGGAGAGGATGGAGCCTTCCTCCTTGATGCGGCGGCTTTTCTCCGCCCAACCTTCCGGAAAGCGCCCGGGGGCATCTATTATATAGCGCTCTTTCATCTTTTCCCAGTCGGCATGATTTTGTACCGGAAAACGGTGCCACTTGCGGGTGACGAAATCTTTGGCGCTTCTGATATAGGTATAGTCATAGCGGTCCGAGATCTCCGTGATGGCCCCCATCCAGTCCTGGACGATATAGTGACCGTCCTTGTGCTCCAGCACTTTTTCCTCGAAGGTGGGGATCATGATAAAAGAGATCCCGGGGCTTCTCACCCCGCCCGGCATCTCTTCCAGACCCAGCTCCCGGCAGAGCGCTTTGGTATATGGCAGGTCGGGAGGTAGACCTTGCCCGTGCCAGGCGGCGAGGGTGGATTCCCTCGGTGCTCCGGGCATCAGCGGGATACGGTCGGGCCGGCCGAAAAGCAGTGTTTCCAGGTAGCGCTCACGAAAGGTCATGCGAAGCCACCTCCAATAAAAAGGACGGTTCGAGTTCCCGGCCGCTCTTTCCTGCAGAATAATAATACCTGCAGGTCATGCAGGTATTATTATTGCCGCAGTGCTCTTGGCTACAGTGTTCCCGATCAACACTATTCTCGGCGAACACTGTTCACAGCTATGTGAATATACAATCCCAGGACTTAGTCGGCTCGACCGAACTTCTTTTCATACTCCCTGCGGCGGATCGCCTTGGACAGAAGATCGTCATAGCGGCTCTCCACGCTAGCCTGGCGACGATCCCTGCCTGCTCCTGAGTTAGAACCACGTTTGATTGTTTGACGTTCACGCTTAAACACTTGAAGTCCCTCCGGTATAATTCATCATATCCATCATAACATGTCATAGGTATGGGATATGTTAAAATAAGTTTAAATTTGCTTCATACGAGACTGAACGATACCAGAACAATACTGATAATATTTGAAGAAGCGTAGAATGTGCTTTATTATTCCTTTTTGTGGGCGTGGGCGTGGGCTTGGGCTAAAGTGTGGGCGGCGCCGGGGCGGGGGCCGAAGAACTGATAATAGGTGGTCTCCAGGCGCCCGTTATATAGCTTGCGGCGCCGGTCGGCCCGCCGTCCGAAGAACCGCTCGAAGCCGGGATGATTGGTGAGGACATATATGGACCAGTTCTCCAGTTGCCTCGCCACCTTGCCGAGCTCAATGTAAAGGCTTTCGCTGGCCTCACGGTCCCCGATGCGCTCGCCGTAGGGCGGGTTGCAGATCAGGCAGCCATATTGATAGCGCGACCGCACTTGCGAGAGGGGGAGGGTCTGCCAGTGCACTGCTCCTCCCACCCCGGCTTTCTCCGCATTGCGGCGGGCGAGGCGCACGGCCTCCCCGTCGATGTCGGAGCCGTATATCCGCAGCTCTTCATGCCTGATACACGCCTTGGCTTCTTCTCTTTCCTCCTCCCAGACCTTTTTAGGCACGACAGGCCAGGCAGCAGGGGCGAAATCCCGCTCCAGACCGGGCGCTTTGTTCAGGCCGATCAAAGCGGCTTCGATCGGGATCGTACCCGCACCGCAGCAGGGGTCGAGCAACACCCGGTCGGGCTGCCAATAGCTGAGCAACACCAGGCCGGCGGCCAAGGTCTCCCGGAGAGGTGCCGTTCCCGCTTCGGGGCGGTATCCTCGCTTGTGCAGCCCCGTGCCGCTGGTGTCGATGGTCAGCGTGGCGATGTCGCCGTTGAGGGAGACATCGATGGGGAAGCGCGCTCCCGTCTCCTCAAACCAGCGGCGGCGGTAGCGGCCTTTCAGGGATTCCACGATGGCCTTCTTGACAATGGCCTGACAGTCCGGCACGCTCATCAGCTTAGAGTTCCTCGCCCGCCCGCTCACGGGGAACTCGGCGTCGGGAGGGAGCCAGTCGGCCCAGGCGAGCGCCTTGGTGCCCTCGAAAAGCTCGTCGAAGGTGAGGGCGGGAAAGGCCCCCATGAGCACCAGCACCCGGCCGGCTGTGCGCAGCCAGATGTTGGCTTTGGCGATGTCCCTCAGACCGGCGGTGAAGACTACCCGGCCGTTTTCTACCTGCAAATCCTTATAGCCCAAGCTTTCCAGTTCCCGGGCTAAAACCGCTTCCAGGCCGGCAGCACAAGTTGCTATTAGTTTCAACAATTGACCTACCTTATCTATTCGCCGCTCCAAAGCCGCCAGCTTTGGAATATCCGATGCGATGTTTATAATTATAGCATTAAATGCCGGCGGTGATACGATAGGCAAAACCCACCGAACCCGCCAAACCCACCAAATCCGCCAAACAAGCCTGCCGGGGGCCACAGCATGCAGGATATGGCGGAAGTCCGGCGAAACGCAGTGTTATTGATGGTGTTTATGGCGCCGCACACGCGCAGCAAGAGTGCCTTAATAAAGGGAGTGGAGTGGATATGATGCAGGATCTAGCCATGTTGAAAAGAGAGGTGGAGAAAGCGGTAGAAGAGGTGAAAATTACCGATGTGCACACACACCTTTTCTCGCCGGCTTTCGGCGAACTTCTCTTGTGGGGCTTTGATGAGCTGGTCAATTATCACTATCTGATCGCCGAGACCATGCGGCGGCAGGATATGCCGTATGAGCGGTTCTGGGCGCTGGACAAAAAAGAGAAGTGCGATCTGATCTGGCGCACTCTGTTTGTGGAGAACAGCCCGATCAGCGAAGCCTGCCGCGGGGTGCTGACCGTGCTGCAGAAGCTGGGCCTTGATGTCGGGGCACGCGACGTGGCGGCCTATAGGGACTACTACGCCGGGCTCTCCGTCGGGGAGTTTGTGGATAAAGCTTTTGCCCTGGCCAACCTGGATTGTGTCATCATGACCAACGATCCCTTCCATGAAAAGGAGCGGGCCGTGTGGCTTGGGGGAGTGGATAAGGATCCGCGCTTCCTGGCCGCCTTGCGCCTGGACGGGCTTTTGATGAGCTGGGCGGATAACTATAAGGTGTTGCAGGCCGACGGCTACGAGGTGGACGAGGGGCTTTCGGGAAAAGCGCTGGCCGAGGTGCGCCGCTTCCTGGTCGACTGGATCAGGAGGATGGATCCGGTGTATATGGCCGTATCGCTGCCGCCCACCTTCCAGTTTCCGGAGGAGAGCGCCCGGGGCAAGCTGATCCGGGAGGCGGTGCTCCCGGTGAGCCGGGAGATGAACAAGCCCTTTGCCATGATGATCGGTGTGAAGAAGCGGGTCAACCCCGGGCTGGGCGATGCCGGGGACAGCACGGGCAAGGCGGCTATCGAAGTGGTGGAGAGGCTCTGCGCGGACTATCCGGAGAATAAGTTCCTCGTCACCATGCTCTCCAGGGAGAATCAGCATGAGCTAGCCGTGGCCGCCCGCAAGTTCCGCAACCTGCATGTCTTCGGTTGCTGGTGGTTTTTGAACAACCCCAGCCTGATCGAGGAGATCACCAGGATGCGCTGTGAGCTTTTGGGCCTGGGCTTCACCCCGCAGCATTCCGACGCCCGCATTCTCGATCAGGTGATATATAAATGGGAGCATTCCCGGAAGATCATCGCCGCCGTGCTCTTCGATAAATATGCCGATATCGCCCGCACCGGCTGGATGGTCACCCCGGAAGAGATCAAGAGGGATGTGGCCAATCTCTTCGGCGGCAACTTCTGGGCATTTATAGAGAGGTGAGTGTTGGTAGATGAGCAAAGTCAGACTTTTTGATGTTTTCGATCCGTCGCTGGAGCGCTATGCGGCGTTTTTCCCGGAACCGCTTTTGGCTGAACTCAAGTCCTTGGTAGATTACCGCACCGTGCCCCACCCCAAAAGAGCGTTCGTCGACACGCCGGAATATCAGGAAGAGCTCTATAATGCGGAAATATTGCTGACGGGCTGGGGGACGCCCCTCTTGCCGGTGGATCTGGCGGAAAAGGGCAAGGTGAAATATATCTGCCATGTCACCGGCGCCCTGCGGGGGATGGTGCCGAAAGAACTCCTGGAGGCGGGCATTAAGGTCACCAACTGGGGGAGCAGCATCAGCCGCACCATTGCCGAAGCCTCGCTGATGATGATCTTAGGCTGTCTGCGCAAGGTGAAACCGATTCAGGATATTATCCACCTGCAGGGCGGTTATCGTCCTACGGGGCTGAAAGTGCAGAGCCTCTTCGAGCGCAAGGTGGGGCTTTTCGGTCTCGGCGCCATCGCCAGGGATCTGGTGGCCTTGCTGAAACCGTTTAATGTGGAGATATATGCCTATTCGCCCCACGTACCTCAGGAGATTATGGACAGTCTGGGCGTCAAGCGGGTGACGAGCTTGCGTGAGCTCTTCACCACCTGCGACATCATCTCCGTGCATGCCGCCCGCACCCCGGCCAATATGGGGGCGGTCAATGCCGATTTGCTGCAGCTTTTGCCCGACGACGGCATCCTGGTGAACACCTCCCGCGGGGCGGTGATAAACGAAGCCGCTCTGATTGCCGAGGTGCAGAAAGGGCGGCTCTGGGTGGCTCTGGATGTCTATGATAAGGAGCCGCTGCCGGTGGACTCGCCGCTGCGGGGCTCACCGCGGGTGCTGCTCTTCCCTCATGTAGCCGGTCCCACCATGGATCGCTATGTGGATGCCACCAGGCACGCCCTGGACAATATCCGCCGCTATCTGGCCGGTGAGCCGTTGGTGGCGCAGGTGACCGCGGCGCAGTATGATCTGATCACCTGAGATCTGTTTTTCCGGTCATAGGTTCCTGATGGCCGCTGCCGGATCCATGCGGGCCGCCCGGCGGGCAGGCAGGTAGGTCATGATGGTGGTGACGACTATGCCGGAGAGAAACGCGAAGAAGAGCAGCGGCCCGTGAAAGACGGGATAGATCCGGGGAGAGACAAATAACCTGGCATCCATGACCCCCACATCACCCATCAAAATCCCGTATTTGGAAAGAATCCATACCAGTACGCCGCCGGCGGCCGTGCCCAAAGCAGCCCCGGCGGCGCCTTTTATAAAGCCCTCGTAGAGGAATAGACGGAGGATGTCGCCGGGGGCGAGGCCAAGGGCGGCCATCATGCCTATCTCTCTTTTTCTTTCGTTAACGATCATCACCATGGTGTTGGAGACCACAAAAGCAGCGAGGATAATGAGGAGAATATAAAACAGGTTGAACGCTCCCTTGGAGAGCATGAGCATTCTCATATATTCGCTCTGGTCATAGTAGGGATAAGCCTGGTAACCGCCGCTGCTGGCCGAGAGCAGGCTCTGGATGGGGGCGAGGGCGGCACGGGTGTGCTTCATGGAAGTGGCCATGACGATCACTTCCGTGGCCGCGCCTTCCATATGGAGCAGCTCCTGGGCCGTGTCGAGGGGGATATAGGCCAGCGCCCCGTCCAGGAAGGAGAGCCCGGAGGCGAATTCGCCCACCACTTGAAAAGTGGCCGCCCGCAAGCCGCCCAGGGAAGTGGTGAACACTAATGTGAGGTGATCGCCAAGGGAGAGGCCTAGCTTGGAGAGGAGTTCCCGGCCGAGGGCGGCGCTGCGTTCGCCGGAGCGCGGCAGACGGCCTTGACCCAGATAGCGGGACAGACGGGTGGCTTCTTCCTCCTTCGGCGGATCCACACCCACCACCATCAGGCCGGTCAGCTCTTCGTCATGGCTCACCATGGCCGAAAAACGCAGCCTGGCAGTGGCCGTCTGGACCAGCGGCAGCTCTTCCAGCTCTCTCACCAGATCGGCTACCGTCTCACCCGGCTCGTTGCCGGAGACCGGGTAGTAGAGGGAGAGCAGGCGTTCCTTGGCCAGATATTCTTCATGCAAGATGCGGATGTGCCCGGAGACCAGGCGCACCGAACTGTTGACGATGTCGTCGATCATGCCGTCCACTACCGACTTGCTGATCAGGACCACAATGACGCCGACGGCGATGGCTATTATGCTCACGGCGGTGCGGAAGCGGCTGCGGCTCAGGTTTTTGAGCGCCAGCTTGAAGAGATGCCGGTTCGGGCCGGCCGGATGTGACGTACGCACGGAAAGCATCATCCCCTATTCATGGCGCCAGGCAACTATCCATGGTGCAGAGCACTATCCATGGCGCAAGGCCACGGCCGGATCAAGCCGGGCGGCCCGGCGGGCAGGGATATATGCCGCCGCCGCGCCGGCCACAATGCTGATCAGCAACGCGATAAGGGCTGTTCTTGGATTCCAGACGGCATATGCCTTGGCAGCGACAGGATAGCCGAAATCCAGATCACCCACAAAAGGAGTGATGTCCAGGCCCCAGTTTACCAGGTATAGTTCGGCCAGGAGGGAGACGGCCACCCCGGCCAACCCGCCCAGGAGGCCCAAAAGCAAGCCTTCGAAGAGAAATTCCTGCACAATCTCCCGCTCGCTTAAGCCCATGGCTTTCATGATGCCAATTTCCCTGGTTCTTTCCATGGCCCCGAGCAGGATGGAGTTGACCACCCCGACCACGGCTATCAGCATGACCAGACCCATGAAGACGATGGCAAACTTCTGGTCGATATCCCCGAGCTCCAGAAATTCCCGGCTCAACTCTTCCCAGGAGCTTACTTTGAGCTCGGCGGGCGCCCCTCGCCTGGTGAGCTCGCCTTGCAGCCTGGCCAAGCCGCCCTTGATGGGGGCCCCGGGAGGGAGGCGGACGGCGATCTCCGTCACCTTCGTACCCAAAAGCAGGGCTTCCTGAGCCACATCAAGAGGTAGGAAAACGGTAGCTTTATTTACCTCGGGGTGAGGACTGTCGAGAAGTCCGGTCACCTCCAGGTCCAGAGCCTGGAAACTTTGCTCTGCGGTTTTGGTGACCAGGGTGAAGTAATCCCCGACTTCCAGGCCCATCAGGGCGGCCAGCGCGGCGCCGAGTACGGCTTCGGATTTGGCCGCCTCCGGCAGGCGGCCGGCGGTGAGATAGGCGGCGATGGTGAAAACCTCGCCGTCCAGTTCAGGATGGATGCCGATCCCGGTGACCGGGTATTCTTCCCAGCCATTGTTGAGGAAGGCGGAGAAACGCACCCTGGGGGCGACGCCGATCATGCCGGGGGTGGTGCGGGCGATGGAAGAAGCTTCCTCCGGCGGGAAAGCTTTATCGAGGGAAGGCGGGGAGGAGTCCGGGAAGAAGTCGTTATCTTCGTTCTTTATGTGGATGCGCAGGTGACCGGATTCCAGGTTGATCAGGTTTTGTATCGCTTCCCGGTCGAAGCCGGCGATTAAGGAATCTTCGATGATGAACACCGACAGCCCGGCCGAGATGGCTAAAAAGGTCAGGAAAGTGCGGCGCTTGTGGCGCAGCAGATTTTTCACCGCCAGCTTAAAGAGGTAGACCGTCATGCGGCGCTCTCCCTTTGGTGCAGATTATAACAGCCTCTGTCGTGTTCGCCAGTCATATCCGCCCCTATTATATACACTAGATTTCACCTGCGCCGTATCTTTTCCCTCTCCTGCGGAGGAAAGAGTCTGCCGGGCGGGGAATGAAATTTTTGACTGATATACCGGTAACCGGCAACCTACCTAAGCTGGGTGAGTGAGGTAATGGAAGGAGAACCGACATGCGTGCCGACAAGCGTTTTATGATTATCACTGATCTGGAAGGGGTGGCGGGCGTGGATTCCTTTTCCCAGACCCGCTCCGCCGCAGAGGCGGCCAAACTTCCGGGCATGATACAGCTCACCAAGGAGGTTAATGCCTGCGTTGAGGGCTTGCTCTCCGTCTTTCCCGGTGCCGCCGTCGATGTGTGGGACGGCCACGGCAGCGGGGGTATGATTGCGGCCGATCTGAAATACGGCAATTATATCCGGCCGGGGGTGCGGCCGTATATGGAAATGGCCGGCTATGATGCCATGCTCTTCGTCGGTCAGCATGCCATGGCAGGCACCGTCAATGCGCCCCTCTGTCATACATACAGTTCGCTTACGATAGCCTACTACCGCTGGAACGGTATTTTTGTCGGTGAATTCGGGGCCAGAACCATCGTGGCCGGGCTGCAGGGGGTGCCGGTCATCTACCTCGCCGGCGACGACAAGGCGGCCCTGGAAGCGCAGATGATGGTGCCGGAGATCGTCACCACCGCCGTGAAGCGGGGACTGGGCTGGGAAGCGGCGGAGCACCTCACCAGCGAGGAGGCTTGCCGGCGGGTGCGTGAAGGGGCGGCTGAAGCGGCCCGCCGCTTTGCTGCCGCCGCCTTCACGCCGGTGCAAGTGGTTAAGGAACCTTTTGTGCTGGAAGTGCGGTATATCAACCCAGTGAACCGGGAAAGAGTGCTGAAACCCGGTTTGCACGTGATCGACGAGCGGACGGTGCAATACCGGACCAGCGATTTTCACCGGCTGCCGGTCTAGCCGGGGTTACTCATTGGGCGTTGAGGACATGGTCCACTATGCCGTAGGCTTTGGCTTCCTCGGCATTCATGAAGAAGTCCCGATCGGTGTCGCGGGCGATGGTTTCCAGATCCTTACCCGTATAGCCGGCCAACAGCTCGTTCAGGCGTTCCTTGGTGCGCAGGAGTTCTTTGGCGTGGATCTCGATGTCCGAGGCCTGCCCTTGCGTGCCGTAGGAAGGCTGATGAATCAGGATCTTGGAGTTGGGCAGGGCGAAACGCTTGCCCTTGGTTCCCGAGGCCAAAAGAAAGGCTCCCATGCTGGCGGCCATACCTACGCAGATCGTGGCCACATCGGCTTTGATGTAGCGCATGGTGTCGTGAATGGCGAGTCCGGCCGTGACGCTGCCGCCGGGACTGTTGATATATAAGGAGATGTCCTTGTCCGACTTCTGCGCGTTGAGAAAGAGGAGCTGGGCGACGACCAGATTGGCGATGTGATCGTCGATCACGCCGCCCAGGAAGACGATGCGGTCCTTCAGCAGGCGGGAATAAATGTCATATGCCCGCTCGCCTCTGTTGCTTTGCTCGATGACGGTGGGTATCAGCACCATAATTTGCTCATCCTCCCAGAATTGCTGCTGTTTTTGTGGTCCTGCCATCTATTCTATTGTGCCGGTTGGAGAAGAATTTTGCGCTTCAATGTCGCATCAATGTCTCTGACCTTTCCTGACGTTTGGTAATCACATTATACGCAATGCCGCCTGGCTTGTAAAGCACGACTGGAGAAAAAAAGAAAAAAATGCGGGGCCAGGGTTTTTTGGGGGAGTGGGGGAGGGGAATGGGGGAGCGGAGCGGTGGTCATCGCGATTGGAAGACGGGCGCTGGAGGAAAAAAGTGACCTCTATGGAATAAGCTTACAGCACCACAAGTTATGGAAAAAGAAACGGACGCAACGCGGGGGCAGGGGTACCTTGAGGAGGCAGATCATTGCATCAGGTATCCAAGTTAGGTCGGGCCCTCGTGCTTTTTTTATGGGCCGCAGCCGCAGTGCTTCCGGTAGCGCCGGCAGCAGCGGCGGCGGCGGGTGTTCCCGGCGAGGAGACGCTGGAAGATACCGATCCATACTGGGCACCGGGAGGGCAGCTCTCTTTTCAGGCTCATGTCCTGGCGCTTGGCAGGGCCAATGCCGGGACAGTCGGCGGGCTCCCTGCGGTGACGACCAATCCGGCGGGCCTGGCCGGGATGCGCCGGGGAGAGTGGCAGGTGGGCAGGTTGAACCCGGCCTCCGAAATGGTCCTCGAAAGCGTGGCCGTCGGCATTCCGGGGCCGCACCTCTCCTGGGCGTTCGCCCTACAGCAGCTCACCTCGCCAGGCATCATCCGGCGTGATGAAGAGGGCCGTCCCACAGGCTTTTTCACCTACAGCGAAGGCTCGCTCTCCCTGGCGGCAGCCAAAAGGCAGGCGCAGCTGGATCTGGGAGTGACGGCAGCCACCATCTGGCAGAGAGCCGGCGCCGAAGCCAAGCGGGGGATGAAACTCATAGCCGGTGCCCAATGGCCTGTTTCTCCCTATTGCCGGCTGGGTTTGGCCATGAAATGGGTGCGCCATGACGGCGCTATTTTTTCCAAAGCGATGGCCACGGGCGGTCTGGTCTGGCATAAAGAGCCTTTCTCCTGGTATTTCGGCATCACGGATGGCGAGAGCAGCCTGGGGGTGGAATGGCGGCTTCTGCCGCATATAGCCCTGCGGTTCGGTGCGCTCGAGGTGGGCGGCCAGGTGGTTCCGGCAGGTGGTTTGGCGGTGAGCGGGATGTGCGTCACCATTGAGTATGCCTATAGCGGCCACTCCATTGGACAGGGGAGTGATGAGCACCCGCAGCAGCTCGCCCTGGGGCATGTGCTGAATGTGAGGTTCAAATACTAGCAGGAGGATAACGGCGCCTGATGGAAAGATAACCGGGAAGTAATCGGGAAGTAATGGCGGTTATAGTCGTCCGGTGTTCGACTTTCTTTTTGGAGGCCGAAAAACGGGAGAAGGAGTGTAGCAAGTGAAGCTGATTGCATTCACCAAATGGTTGGTTGGCAAACCAATGACCGAAGTCGCGGCTACGCTGGTCAAGGGAGGATTTGATGGGGCTGATCTGCCGGTGAGGGAGAAAGCAGGTATGCCGGTGGAGGAGGCCTTGAGAACCCTCCCGGAAGTGAAGAAGCTCTTTGCGGATCACGGTATGACCATTGAGCGGCTGGTGACGGATATCATCGCCCCCCGCCCCGGGCTCGATGAATTGCTGGCCCTCTTTCAGGAGTTAGGTATCAGGAAGATCAGACTGGGTGGGAAAGGCCTGCGCCCACTGCAGAAAGCCCGGGAGATCATCGACGAGCACCGGCGGGAGCTTGAGGCTTTGGAGCCTTATTTGTTAAAACACGGCATCAGCGGCGCTATCCAGATTCACAGCGGCGCTACTGCCCATGCCACCATGGGCTTGTGCATGTATTGCGTGCGGGACCGTGATCCCAAAGCCATCGGAATCCAGATCGACACCGGGCATCTGCAGGTGGCTGGTGAGCTCCCTGAACAGGCTATTTACATGGCCGGCCCCTATCTGCACAGCATCAACCTGAAGGCGATCCGCAAAGCATGGTCCATCGATCCCAAAACCGGACAGATGGTGTGGCAAAACATCGTGGTTCCCCTGCCCGACGGCACGGTGAACTGGCGCTCCATATTCAGGACTATTGCCGACGTCGGCTACAAAGATCCTCTCAGCATTCATCCGGAATACAGGTCGCCATATTACCGTTATGAGGAGAACACCGAGCTTACCACCAAGTTGATCTCCCAGGATCGCGCCTTTGTCGCCGCCATTTTGGAGGAGATGGGCTTATAAAAAGTTATTGTACAGGGAGGTTCCAAATGCCACATGAATTGATTGACAAGTTTTGTTGGTGCAACTTCGAAGAGTTAAATGCCGACAAATTGACGGATGCCGAAAAATACAAAAGGCTGGTTAGCTGGGCGGCTAAAGCAAGAGGGCGAAATCCCCGCGTTTTTGATGAGCTAACTGAATGGGTGCAGGACGATTCTCAATGGAGTGAGGAAAACCTGGCGGAAAATGGGCGTATTTTTTTATTAGGTGTGGTGACGCGTTTCAAAGAGCAAAACGCCAAACTGCGGTCATATTTGTTGAAACTGGAGCCTGCCGGCGTAGTTAACAAAGCGGTGTTTACAGCATTGGATCGATTTGATGAAGAGCTGTCGGGTTCGGTTCATGACAAACGGTTACAAGAAGCGGTAGCCCGGGTGTTTGCCGACTTTTCGGCAATGCGGGAGCGAAGTGTGCGGGAACTAATTGCAGGGAATAAAACAGGCCCTACAGGTACCGATAGCGTAAATCAGTTTGGATATATCAACTACTTAAAGGACTTCGATGCCGGGGTACAGTGGGCGCTTTTTATGCCCGATTTGGTGGAACGGCAACAAAAAGGTTTCAAAGTGAACAGCTTTGAATATAAAAAGATGCCTGCCATGCGTTTTATCGGGCGCGAAGGCGCTGATTTGGACAACATAGAAGTGCGCAGGAATCTTTTCCGTGTTCTGGATAGCTTGAACGATTTTAAATCGGATTGGCCCTATGATGCTTTATTTATGCATCATTATGGATTATGTGCCGATGTCGGACCATGGCATGGTGTTTGGGGCCGGTTTATGAGAGCGGATACCCCTGTGCCGGAGGGATTTATTTATTTCGACTTCATACCGGAAGACGACGGCTGCGAGGGCCCGCCGTACATTTCCCAATTTGCCTATGCCACCTTTGCCGGCGATATAGAAGCAATGCATAGAAGCGAAGGTTTTGACTGCGATGCCATGTACGATGTCACCAGGAACATTATTTTAGGTCAAGGGGTGCTTATTCCCTACCCGCAAAAATATTGGACGGCAGAAGTCTTTCCGGATGGCTGCGATAAACCTGGCACTGTATATATGTTTAGCGTCCATCTCTAGGATAAGACTGGGGATGGATCAGGCGGATCAGGCGGAAAACCGGGTTGACAGCTACCTGCAGTGTGTTATAATAAGTGATGCAGCGTTCATGCGTCGCGGGGTGGAGCAGTCAGGTAGCTCGTCGGGCTCATAACCCGAAGGTTGTCGGTTCAAATCCGGCCCCCGCAACCAAGGGCGGTGTGGTGTCCGCCCTGTGTGGCGGTGTAGCTCAGTTGGTCAGAGCATGCGGTTCATACCCGCAGTGTCGCTGGTTCGAATCCAGCCACCGCTACCATTTTTTATCTCCTTTTACCAAATTAACGGCAGGGAATTCCAAAAGAGCGGCGTACTCAGGCGAGGATGGCTTGCCCGGGTAGGCCGCCGGTTTTTATTGTTTTATATGTAAAGAAAGCGGGCGATAGAAGTGCCTGAAACCTATTGGGTGCGCTCCGGCCGGGAACTCTTGCAGGATATTGACCAGGCTGCTGTTCCCCCGGGCTTCCTTTACCTCTGGTATCTCGGACAGATGAGCCTCGTGATCAAAGGGGCGGGCCTCATCGTCTACATAGATCCCTACCTGGTGCACCCCCGCGCCCAAGATCCTCTGGGGCGGGTTTCCCCGCTCAAGTTCCCTCCTCCATTTGCTGCCGAAGAGGTGCATCATGCCATGGTGGTGCTCGGCACCCACAACCATAGCGATCATATCAATATACCCACATTGAAAGGCATATTCGCTGGCTCGCCGGAAGCCAGGTTTGTGGTGCCGGCGCCGCATAAAGAGCTCCTCGTCTCTGCCGGTATTCCCGCCGCCTCCGTCATGGAAGCCGTGGCCGGGGAGACGCTCGCTTACCGGGAACTGCAGGTGATCCCGCTCCCGGCCGCCCATGAAGAGCTGGAACAGGACGAGGAAGGGCGGTTTGTATCCCTCTGTTACCTCATCAGGCTGAACGGCGTCACCTTGTTTCACGGCGGGGATACGGTGGAATATCCTGGTCTGGTGACCTCTTTGCGGGAGTATGCTGTGGATATCTGCTTTCTGCCCATCAACGGCCGGGATTTGCGGCGCCGGGAGCAGGGGATCATAGGCAATATGAATTTCCGCGAAGCAGCAGATGCGGGCCGGGCTGCCGGGGCGCGCCTTCTCATCCCCGGCCATTACGATCTTTTCCCGACGAACAGCGAAAACCCGGCCTTTTTTGCCGACTATTTATATCGCACTTATCCTGATCAGCCGTTTAAGATCATGGTGCCCGGCGAGAGACTGGTATACACGCCGTAGCAGCTCTGCGGAAGGGAAAGGAAGGAGGCACTAGCCAGGTGGCATATGTGATCGCCATAGCCAGCCATAAAGGAGGAGTGGGCAAGACCACCACCACTGTCAATCTGGCGGCGGCTTTGTCGGCCATGGGGCGGAAGATCCTGGCAGTGGATCTGGATCCGCAAGGCGGGCTCACGGTGTGCACGGGTATTCACCCCGACTCCCTGGAGAAGACCATCTATGATGCCCTGAAACGGCAAAAGGGCGGGGAGAGCATCATGCTCGCCACCAAATTCGGTGCCGATCTTTTGCCGGCCAATGTGGATCTGGCGCTGATCGAGATTGAGCTGGTCAACGCTATCGCCAGGGAGCGCCGCCTGGCTGCGGTGCTCAACCCGTTGCGGGACAACTACGACTTCATCCTGATCGACTGCTCGCCCTCACTGGGGCTTTTGACCCTTAATGCCATGACGGTGGCCGATGGGGTGATTATTCCGGTGGCCTGCGAATACCTGGCCATGCGGGCGGTGCGGGGGTTTGTTAAGTTTGTGCGGAAAGTGCAAGGCAGCGCCAACAGCAAGCTGGAAGTGATCGGCATCCTGCCCACCATGTTCGACAAACGCACCCGCCATGCCCAGGAGACCTATAAAGAACTTATGAACGCCTTCCATCCCCAGATCCCGGTCCTGCCGTATATCGTCTACCGCAGCATCCGCTTTGCCGAGGCGGCCGAGGCGGCGGAATCCATCCTGACCTATGCCAAGGCGGCCCCGGGGGCCGACGCCTACCGGGATTTAGCCAAATTTATGATAGAACGCTATTGTCCGGAGAAAGAATAGCCTGGAGACAAGATGCGGCGGCATCAGCCGCCGGCAGCGGCCGGGCCGGGCAGGTCAGCCGGTTTTCCCACCTTTATAAATGCGGCGGCTACAAGGTTCAATATAGTGATGCCGGCGGCGGCTAAAAACACTGCTGTGTAGCCAAAACTCACCCAGAGCAGGCCGGCGAACATGGGTATGGTCATGGCCACGGCATGATCGATGCTCACACCCATGGACAGAGAAGGTGTCAGGTCATCCGGGCGCTCGATGATGTGATATAGATACATGGTGCGGGCCATGGTGGTGGCGGCCAGCATCAGGTCGGCGACATAACAGGCATAGGCCAGGCGGGTGCCCCACACGCCCCAGCCCAAGGTCGGCGCCAGGCCATATCCCAGGCAGATAAAGAACACCAACACGGCATCGGCCATCAGCACCAGGCGTTCCCCGGCCAGATCGATCAGCCGGCCGAGGGCGGGGCGGAAGAGCACGCCCAGCACCGAGGCTACAATCCACAGCTTGGCGATGGTGGAGGCCGGCTCGCCCAGCACCCTGATTAAGAGCCAAGGGCCGAAGGTCAGGAACACCTGCTTCCTGGCGCCGTAGAGGACGCATAAGAGGTAGTAGAGGCCATAGCTGCGCCGGAAAATCAGGCGGCGGGAGAGAGGTTGCTTATTTTTTACCGCCGGCGGGGTTTTCATGCCCCAGAGGAAAAGGGCTCCCAGGCCGATGACGATGGCGCCGGTGGTATATAGCCCGGTGAAGCCGGAGCTGATATAATCGGTGCCGATCCAGACCAGGGCGGCGCCGACTATGACGGCTGCGGTCTTCAGCCCCTCAAGCTGCCCCAAGCGTTCCCCGCCATGCCCTTTGCCGGCGGTAGCCAAAGCCAGCGAGCTCTCCAGGGGGATATATAAATGGACGCCGATGCTCCAGATGGTGAGCCAGACTACCATGCTCCAGAATTCGGGAGAGAGGCGGCCCAAACCGAAAAGTCCTACGGCGACGGCGGCTAAGGCAGCCGCCCCGGCGCGGCTGTTGCGCCAGCCGGAGAGCAAGCCGGCCGACAGGGCGACGAGGAAACCGGGCATCTCCCTGGGCAATTCCAATAGCCCACGAGCGTTGGCGCTCAGCTGAAATTCTTCGCTAAGATAATTATTGAAGGAGGTTTCATAGATGCCGGTCATCACGCCCAGGCAGGCTCCGGCGAGGAGGAGCAAAACCAGGTTGCGCCGGGCGGTGGGCGGGGAAGCCTGCGGGGACGGTGCAGGAGTTTTTGCGGCTGCGGTTGGAGCGTCCAGAGCGAACACCTCGATAATGTGTAATGGTAATGGTGCAAAATTAAAAACGCTTACTTAGTTTTCGCCGCCGGCCGGGCGGCTCCTTTAGCGGCAGAGAGCGGCGCGGTGGACAAAGCGATGGGTGGCGCGAATTTTTTCCCAAAGCTGCGGGCGGCTCGGCCATGGCCGGTGGAGGCGGAGAGGCAGCACTACCATCCGCGGCCAATAGCTGGGGTTTTCCTGCAGGCAACCCGATCTGTAGCCGCATGCTGAAACCAGGTTTGGTAAAAATTTCGCACCTCCCCCTTTTTAGGTGCTACTTTGGTAAAAATTTCGCACCCGTCCTCTCTCCTCCCTCTCTCCTCTCCCTCTCCTCCCCATCACAGGAGCTCTTTGGACAGGAGCTTTGATTCTTATGTTAAAACCCATTAGAACTCTTCAGTTAAAGATATAAATACTAACTATCAATATGCCGGGCGGCATATGGTCATATATTTATTATTACTATATATTTCAGTTATAGTGCACTATAGGGAGGTAGGTTATGCCGGGCGTAGTCTTCATCTCCGACTTGCACCTGGGCGATACCAGGTGGACGGCGGAACGTTATGAACTGCTGGACGACTTTCTGGATTCCTTTGTGGCCAAATATGTCTCGCGGCTGGTCATCGTCGGCGATCTGGTCGAATGGATCCAGTGGGATGTGACGGCGGTGGCCAGGTCTTTCAGACAGCTACAGCGCATATTCACGTTGGCCGGTTCCGGAGTGGCGGTCGATTATGTGATCGGCAATCACGACATCGATTTGTGCCAGATCGAATTGACCTGGCCGGTCAGGTTTGTCTACCCCAGGCTGCATCTGGATATCGACGGTTATTCTTTTCATATTGAACATGGCCATTTCTTTGACCCAACGGTGAACACCTGGCCGGAAGCGGCGGCGTTCTTCACCAGGTGGGCGGGGAGAGCGCTGGACAAAGTGGGTCCCGGCTTTGAGGATGTGCTGGGCCGGTTCAAGGAGAGGCTGCTCAAAGGCCGGAAAGAGACCACCGGGCAGAAAGGGAGCGGTGGGAAACAGCAGGAGATGGATGCCTATAAAAAAGGGGCCATGACGGCCTGCGCCCATACGCACGACTTCATGGTCATGGGCCACACCCACACCCGTACGGTGCAGGGATTGGGAGTGCCCGGCAAGGTGAGGGACGAAGCCGTCTATGTGAACACCGGCGACTGGCAGGTGCACAGCGACTTCATCCTGGTGATCAATGGTTGTGTATATGGTATGAGCTGGCCGGCCGATCGCCGGGAAGCTATGGCGGTGATGAACGCCGCCCTGCACCGGCCGGCCTGAGCAACCTAAACTGACTTGGTGGGCCGCCGCTAATTATATGGTGACGGTCATGGCGGTGCTGGTCACGGGGTGACGGTCACCTTTCTGATCACCGTACCGGCTTTGATTTTATCCACCACATCCATGCCGGAGACGACCCGGCCGAAGACGGCATACTGGCCGTCAAGCCAAGCGGCATCGGTGCGCAGGATGTAAAACTGCGAGCCAGCAGAGTTGGGGTCAGCCCGGCGGGCCATGGCCACCGCTCCCCGCACATTCTTCAGGTCGGGGCGTATTTCCAGTGGGATCTGATAGCCCGGACCGCCAGTGCCGTTGCCGGCCGGATCACCGCCCTGGATCACCCAGTCCTCCACCCGGTGAAAGGTGAGCCCGTCATAGAAGCCGGCTTTGGCCAGCTTGACGAAGTTGGCCACGGTGAGCGGCATCAGGTCGCCATAAAGCTCGAGCTGGATTGTCCCGGCGCTGGTGTCCAGCACCACGGTGTATTTACCGGTGCTCTGAGCCAGAGCCAAGTCGTTTTCATCGGGTGGGCTGAACCGGCCTAGCGACCTCGGTGAAGAGGGACGGTCCGAAGGTTTGGGTGGCGGCAGGGGTTTTTCCCGGAAAAAGTAGAGACCGCCGACCACCGCTAGCACCACCAGGGCCGCCGCGGCTATGGCCCAGGCCAGAGGGCTCTTCCGGTTTTTGACCTTGCCTTTATCTTGGCCTGGGCCTTTACTCTTGTCCTGGCCCTGATCCTTACCCTTACCCTTGCCTTTGCTTTTGCTCATGGACAACACCTGCCCGGTTGGTTGTGGTTTTGGTGGCGGTTTTTAGTCGCCACCTTGGCGGCGGGCGGCCTCCCGCTTTTCAAAGAAGTTCATGGCCACCTTGGGGAAAAGCACATAGGAAAGAACGTCTTCTTCCTGACGGGCCAGGGCCTTCACCTTTTCCCAGGCTTTTTCCATCATGGGCTCGAGGAGGTCGGCCGGGCGCCCGGTGAACTCTTCTTCGTCGCCGATGATCTTTTTCTTGATCTCCGGATCGATGGGTGCCGGAGGCCGGCCATAGAGGCCGCGCACATAGTCCTTGATCTCTTTGGAACAGATGGCATAGCGCTCGCCGGCTGCCACATTCAGCACCGCCTGGGTGCCCACGATCTGGCTCATCGGCGTGACAAGCGGCGGATAACCCATTTCCGCCCGCACCCTGGGCACTTCCTGGAACACCTCGTCCAGGCGGGAAGAGAGACCTTGTTGTTTCAGCTGGGAGCGCAAATTGGAGAGCATACCGCCGGGAATCTGGTAGACCAGGATTTCGGTCTGCACTTTGACCGGCGCCTGGTGCCCGCCGTATTTGCTTTTGATTTCCTCAAAATAGTCGTTGAGCTTGGACAATAGATCCAGATCGAGCCCGGTGTCCCATGGTGTGTGGCGCAAGGCGGCCACCAGAGGTTCCGTGGGCGGCTGGGAACTGCCCAGCGCCAGAGCCGAGAGGGCGGTATCCACGCCGTCGACGCCTGCTTCGATAGCCTTGAGATAGGTCATGGATCCCATGCCGCTGGTATAGTGGGTGTGCAATATCACCGGCACGTCGACGGCGGCTTTGAGGGTCTTCACCAGCTCGGCAGCTTCATAGGGCGGCAGAAGGCCCGCCATATCTTTGACGCAGATGGAATGCACCCCCAGCTCGCACAGTTCTTTGGCGATCTTGAGATAGTGCTCGGTGTTGTGCACGGGGCTGACGGTGTAGCAGATGGCACCCTGAGCATGCCCTTTATATTTAATTGTGGCTTCGATGGCCGTCTTCATGTTGCGCACATCGTTCAGGGCGTCGAAGATGCGGATGATGGATATGCCGTTTTTGATGGCCGCCTTGACGAAGGCTTCCACCACGTCGTCCGGGTAGTGCCTGTAACCCAAGAGGTTTTGCCCACGCAGAAGCATCTGCAGAGGGGTGTTCCTGATGTTCAGCCGCAGACGGCGCAATCTTTCCCAGGGGCATTCGTTGAGAAAGCGCAGGGAGGCATCAAATGTGGCTCCGCCCCACGCCTCCAGCGATCTGTAACCCACCTGATCAAGCTCGCCGGCTACAGCCAACATATCTTCGGTTTGCATGCGGGTGGCCAGTAGCGATTGATGTGCATCTCTGAGAACAGTTTCCGTTATGCCGACTTTTGGTGTGTTGGTGCTCATGATGATTCGTCTTCCTTTATCGTCAATAATACCTCGCCGTTTTCGACCGTCTTGCCGGGGGAGACAAAGACGGCCGTCACCGTGCCTGCGGTGGGAGAGACAATTTCGTTTTCCAGCTTCAGGGCTTCTATGGAGAGCAACACCTGCCCTTTCTGCACCATATCGCCCACATTCACCGCCACCCGGACGATCTGGCCGCGCAGAGGCGCTTTGACCTCCAGCCCCTCCGCCTTTAGGCTGCCGCCTATCGGCGGGGCCGGGCTGGGTGCTGCCCCTGGTGATGCAGCTGCCGGTGATGCTGCTGATGTCGTCGCTGCTGGAGACGCTACCGATTGGGCTGCCGGCTGTGCTGCCGCTCCCGTAGCGCCGGCGGCAGCCTTGGCAGAGGTCTCCTCCAGCTCTTCCACTTCCACTAGGTAATTTTGGCCGTTGACGTTAACCCGGTATCTTTTCAACGCGTATCCGCCTTTCTGATTGATGCCCTTCCATTGCTGCCAATACGCCTATGATGGCTGCCAGCTCCTCATCTCCGGTTTGCGGTGCTTTTGCTTTGGCTTTTGCGGCCGTTTGTTGCTCAGCCCGCTCCGCCCGCGCTGCCCGTTCGGCCTGGTTGCCAGGCTGCGGCAGGATAATCCGGCGGATAAAGTCGGGGATATAAATCCGCCCGAGGAGGGCGATGCACATCTGCAGCAGGAACAGGACAAGAAACGTTGCCGTCATGCCGATTAGGGCAATTTTGAGACCTGTGAGCAGATTTTCCATATATATTTAACCTCCACGGTGACTATCGACCATCAATCCCACACAATCAACCCCACACATTATATCGCATTGCCGGCCGGTAGTCGATTGATTAGGACTGAAGCACTTGTGACTGTTGCGCCATATTATGTCGTGAGCTTTCATTTCATCCGACAGGGAGTATCATATGGCTTACCTGTTCCTATATGAAAACGAATCCGCCATTGCCGGTTTGGCTCAGCATCTGGACGGATGGAGCTTCTCCCCTCACCCGAAGCCGGGTGATTGGCAGATCGTGCTGAGGTGGGGCAACACCGAGGGTAAGGATCCCGACACGGTGGTGCTCAACACCAGAAAGGCCATTGAGACCGCCAGGAACCCGGTCTTGTTTCACCGCATCATGTCGATATCTTCCACTCCCTGCCCGCCGCAGGAGTTGATGCCCGCCGGTGAGCCGCCCTGGAAGACGCCTGTTCCCGGGCTGAGTCGCCGGTATAAAATCGGCGTTTTCGATTTTTCCGTCATCTTCGTGCAGGACGACTGGAGCCGCGCCGGCGGCGAGGGAGGCGGCATTGGCGGCGGCAGTGGCGGCGGCGGCAGCCTGCGCACGGGTGAGCTGAAGCAGCTGAAAGAGCTGGCCATGCGCGCCGTCTACACTCTCGGGCTCGACTTCGGCGTGGTGCACGCCGGGCTGATGCAGAGAACCCGACAGCCGGTGATCATCGGTGTCGACCCGGCTCCTCCGCTCACCAGCTCCACCGCTTTGCGCTTCGCCGGGGCCGTACGCCGTTATGTTAATTATACCAATCGTTTTTACTCCGGCAAAAGGAGTATGCCCGTAGCCATCGGTGCCGACCCTGAATTTGTTTTGGCCAAAAGCGACGGCACAGGTCATATTCTGGGCGTCTATGCCTCCGACTACCTGCCTCTGGCCGGACCGGTGGGCTGCGAGCTGCAGCCGGTGCACTCCAACGGCCATTCCTACCGACCCCTGGCGGAGCTGCGGCCAAAATATGCCACCACTCCCGTGCGGCTATTCCACAATCTGCGGGCCACCATCATGCAGGCTGATCAGATGATCCCCAAGGATATCCTGTGGTTGGCCGGGAGCATGCCGGACGGGACTTTCCCCATCGGCGGTCACATCCACTTCAGCCGGGTGCCTTTCACTTCCCGCCTGCTCAGGGCTCTGGACAATTATCTCACTATTCCGCTGTCGCTGTTGGAAGAGCCGTCACGGGCACTGATCAGGAGATCCCGCTATGGCTACCTGGGTGATGCCCGCATCAAGCCCCATGGCGGGTTTGAATACCGCACTCCCTTCTCCTGGTTGAGCCGCCCCATGCTGGCCAGGGGGGTCCTCTGCCTGGCCTATGTGGTGGCTAGAGAGCATGCCTCCCTGAAAGCAGATTACTTTTCCGAACTATCCTATCTGGAAGCTTTTTACTCTGCCGAAAAGGGGCCATTCCGCCTGGTCTTTCCCAAAATCTGGGAGGAGCTGCGCCGCACGCCTTCATATGAGGTTTACAGCCGTTCTCTGGGCCTGTTGCACGACATGATCGCCTCAGGCTGGATGGTCGACGAGCACGCCGACTTTCGCCGGGAATGGCGGAAAAAGGAAGGGGCCTGATGCCGTGGAGAGAATCGTCTTGCGCCCTGTGGCGCGCCGCCCGAGTGAGTTGCTTTTGCCCGGCGGGCTGTTGCGGCGTCTCAACATTAGTCCGGGGGCGGTATATATGATCAAAGCGGGCGGCAGCAGCGCCCAGGCGGTGGTGAAAAGTGGTGCCGCCCCTGCCGCGACCGGCGGGCTCAGGGCTAAGCTGCGCCTGCCGGGCCGGGCGTTGCCGCTCTGGATTGCGGCGGTGGGAGAGACGGTATATCTCGGCCCCTTCCTCGGCATCCTGGCCCGCCGTCAGCCGCTCCGGCGCTATGGCGAGCAAAACGGCTTCTTTAAGCGCCTGATCAGGGAAGCTCACAAGCGGCATATCTGCGCTTTCGTCTTTGAGCCGGACGACGTGAGCCTGACCCGCGGCCTGGTGCGAGGGCGCACTCCGGGGAAGGAGAGCGATTGGGCGGAAGCGTTTTATCCTGTACCGGATGTGGTCTTCGATCGCGGCTTTTTCAAGAAGGGCGAGCTGCCGCGCATCACGAGGCTCAGGGAGCGGTTGAATGAGAGTTTCGGGACGCTCCTCTTCAACGGGGCTCTGGGGAATAAGTGGCAGATGTATAACTTCCTTATGGGCGAACCCGACCTTCATGCCCATCTGCCCCATACGGAACTGGTGGCGGACGGCCATATTGAAGAGATGCTGGATAAATACAAAATGGTTTATATCAAGCCGGTGAACGGCAACCAGGGGCGCCATATACACCAGGTGACCCGCCTGGGCAAGAAGCTCTTGGTGAAGGTTCACACCAGGAGAGGTCATTTCCGCACCGTGGTGCTGGGAAGTGTCCGGGAGTTGCCCAGGCTGCTCCGGGCTACGGGAGAAAAGTGCCCGTTTCTGATGCAGGAGGGGATTAGGCTCCTGAAAGTGGGGGGACGCACCGCCGACCTGAGGGCTTTGGTGCAAAAAGGGGCCGCCGGGAAATGGGCTCTGACCGGGGTGGGCGTCAGGATGGGACCCAGAGCCGGCATCGTGTCGAACCTGCATGCCGGCGGCCGGGCTCTGAAGGTGGGCGCCTTCCTGAAGGCAGCCGGCAAAAGGATGGATATCAAGGAGCTAAACCGCCGCATTGAGGAGCTGGCCGTGAAAGTGGCCACCATCCTGGATAATCATGCCCTTTTGGGAGAGTTGGGCGTCGATCTCGGCCTCGACGGCAAGGGCAACCTCTGGGTGATCGAGGTGAATATGCGCCCGGGTCGGGCTACATTCAACCGGGCCGGCTTACTCAAAGCGTGGCGCCGGTCGGGGGTGGCGCCCCTTCTTTTTAGCTTGTATCTGTGGCAGGGCAAAATGGCCGGAAACGGCGGGGGGGGGGG
>DULU01000039.1 GCA_012840225.1 Bacillota bacterium | reverse complement strand
TCCTGGAAAAAGTTCCATCCGACCAAAGTTTCGCCATTGTCGCGATAGCCGGCGATAATGCAGGCCTCCGGCGGCCCGATGAATATCAATCTATGGGCAGCCGGTAGAATTCCTTTGGATTGTCATAGAAGAGGCGTCTGGCCACCAAGAGCGCTTCATCATGGGTGTATTCCCCTCTTGTCACTTTTTCGGCCAATACATCGGCTACATTTTCCCGGGCCATCAGCAGGTGGCCGAATACTTTCTCCACGATGCTATAATCGCCCCCGAAGGCGAAGATCTTGGTGTTGGGCACCAGATCCAGCCATTCGGAGAGGGCCGACCGGCTTTGCGTCGGGCTGATAATATGCATCCAGGCCATGTTCAGGTAAACGCCCGGGAAATGCTTGGCCAGGATGGCAATTTCCCGCACCCAGGGCATGCCGCCGTGGAAAAGGTCGAACCGGGCTTGGGGGAAGTTGGAGATAAGCGTTTGCAAAGGCAAAGGATCAGAATGGCGAACGTCGCAGTAGTTCCCGGCTTGCAGACCGGTATGGAAGGCCACGGGCAGATGCACGGCCGCGGCTCTGGAGACCAATTCATACATCAAAAAATCCTGCAGACGCCTATATGCTGCCGGCGGCAGTTTTCCTTCATTCATCAACCGATCGAACAAACCGGCGGCTTCCGTCTTATCCACCCGCTGAAAATCCAGCGAGCGGTGGTAGGCGTGTGCCGACTTTATGCCGACCACTTGGGGGTGATCCGCCCATTTGGCAATAATCTTCTCCATTGCCGCAAGGTAGGTGTCAAGGTTCGTGATGTCCACGCCTGCCTGCATGGCTACCTGCTCTACCTTCGCCTTCTGAGGCAGATCGACGAGCTGCGGTGAAGGAGCCAGATGGAAAAAGTAGTCGGGGAACTGCGCTCCCTCTATCCCAAAGCGCCAGCACTGGATAAGCGCTTTGATGGAGCAGCGCCGGCGCAGGATATCATCGTAATGTCCAGGACGGTTGACCGCCTGCAGCCGCTCGCTCACTTCCATATAGGTAGAATCGTCCAGATCCGGCAAACCCAACAATTCCCTCACGACCAACAAAGCCGCCCTGATATAGCCAGTGGTCCGTGCGGCCGATAGATATGGCTTGAACGCTTCCCAGCGCTCGGCCGAAGAACCCGTTCTCTCGGTGAGCATACGCAAGGTGGCGGGCGGCATACCGGCAGCGATCAGATCATACTTGCTGTAATGCTCGAACAGACTGAAGAAATCGAGTTGTCTCTGAAGGCGTTCGCTCTCCGGCGGCAGATGTTCATGAGCATCCACCACAGGCATTTGTTTTATCTCTTCCAACAGGTCTTTGCGCAAAACATCAAATTGCGTCATGGCTAACCCCACTCTTCTTGGCAGATTGTTCCTGTTTCAGACAGGCACACATCACCATCTGTCTTCCCGCGAACACCATTCCACGGTTGAAGGAGATATCCTAGGCGTTACTGGGTCATTTTTTCTATGGGGTGATATTTCGCAGCTATATTTCTCAGTGTCGTAAAGGCGGTGTGGTGCCATATGTGGTCTGAGGGATTGGCGTGGTAGGAAATGCTAGAGGCGGTGCGAAATTTTTACCAAAGTACGCTCGGCTCACTCATGACCGGCGGAGGCGGAGAGACAGGCATTGCCACCCACGGCCACGAGCTGGGGTTTCTCTGCAGGCAACCCAATCAGTAACCACCTGCCGAAACCAGGTTTGGTAAAATTTTCGCCTTACCCCGCTTTTAGGCGCTACTTTGGTAAAAATTTCGCACCAATGAATGTTTACACCCAAAAGCTCCTGTGCCGCGTCATCAGCCTTCGCTACGTCCCCAACTGCCGTCTTCACGCTGCTCGGCAATGACGGCGGCCACCTGCTTACACTGAACAACCTCAACCCGGAGCTTTGCCCATTCCTGGCCGGACAGGCTGCCGCCATATATAGAATAGATAATATGCCTGATCACGGCTAAGGATGGTATGAGAGGATTAATGAGCCGACATGTTCGCCGCTGATAGGCATTTGCCTCAGCTCCACTCACTCAAAAGGATATCATCTTCGCCCGTCGTACTCCTCCCGCAGCAGGCCATAGGTCAGCCTATCCCAGCGCCTGCCGGCAAAATATACTGCCTTCCTTTCAACGCCTTCCAGGGTGAATCCCAGCTTTTCCATAACACGCTGCGCACCCTTGTTTTGCTCCAGGGTGTTGGCGGAGATCCGCTCCAATCCCAGGTTATTGAAGCCATATTCCAGCATAAGTCGAGCGGCTTCCGTGCCGTAGCCTTTCGAGCGGTGTTCGATCTTGGCGATGCCCATACCAATCGTACAGGAACGGTTCCTCCAGTCGATATCCTGTAGCGCCACATCGCCGATCACGGTGCCGTCGGGCAGAAAGATTCCCAGCCTGACATGCTTTTTTCCCTGATCCCGCTGAATCTCGTTGAACCAGGCCTCCGCCTTCTCTTTGGAATGGCCGATGTTCAGCGGCTCCGTCAATGCTCTCGCATCATACTCATAGTCCACCCACAGGCGAGTACAGTGTTCTCTCTCCAGTGTGGACAGGTAAATTTTTACTCCGACCAGCTTAAGCATGAATCAAACTCCTTATAATTCTCTATGTCGCCGCAAACTAAACAAGCATCTTTATGAACCTATTTTGGGAAGAAGAGGAGCTTGTCCCTGAGGCGGATGTTCTCCTGCATAATAAACGAGCACTGTCCGATTTTCTAGCATAGGTATATAGAAAACCCGATACCCACCGGAGAGCTCATATTCCCAAACTCCTCGTTCTCGGTACTTTTTGTGTTTTAACGGGAAAACACGGCCACCGATAGGTTGCATAGGCCGCGTGCGGAGATGCTCATAACACCGCGGCTTTCTCTGGAATTCGTTCCAGCAATGCTTCCCGGTAATACCTCACTTTTGGCTCACATATTATCATTTAATGCTTTTAATAATTGCGCCAACACCCAATATTGCCGCCTTGGAAAGAGGTTCCGCCAATACCATCAATGGAATCATGAGCCTGGAATGGAGCATCTGCAACAGCGATAGATAGGAAGACCTACAAAACGACTTTGCGGCATCATCTCCGGTAATAAAACCACAGTGTGCAATAACCAACCTTTTGCACACTGTGGTTTTGTGTCACAAAAATGTATATCAAGGAGGGCTCGCTCACAACGCCGAAACGACTCGGTTGTTCAGTGTTGTCCAGCCCTGTTATTGTGCGGTCTCACGCATAATCGCTTCGACGACACGTTTGACATTTTCCATAGCCGTGCTCGGCGGCACCTGGTTGTTCACCAAGGACGACCGCAAGGCATTGTTGATCTCGGTACCGATGGCCGCCACATCGCCGGCTACCCGGTTGGTGATGCCGACCTGGGCATACGCCATGGACTCCACAAAGGCGGCCAAATTAAACCGACTATCGAGCTTCAGATAGGCGGAGGCTGCCGAACGTCGTACCGGCGGGAGACCTTCGTATCTGATCATGATCTCCTGGCCTTGCTTCGATGTGATGAACTTTAAGAAGCGCCAAGCTTCTTCCGGATGCTTCGAGCCGCGCCAAATGCCCAGCGCATCGTCGGTGGCCCAAGGTTTGCGGCCGTTGGGGCCTTCGGCGCGCACGGTCAGATCCCAATCGAATTTACCCTGAATCGCATTGTCGTAGTTGTTGAAGATCACCTGCAGGCCATCGTCGGTCATGGCTACCTGCGAGTTGTAGAAGGCGTTCCAATCCAGGTCCTTCAGGAAGATTTGGTCTTCCCAGATGTTCCTGTGCAGGAAGTTGAGCGCCGCCATAGCTTCCGGCTGATCACCGATGAAACGCGTCGGATTGTTGGGATCGAACCAGTCTCCGCCGGCTTCCCATAACCACTGCGCCATACGGTCCCAGCCGCGAGTCATGGTCATGAAACCACGCTGCACGACCTGGCCGTCAACGCGCCGCGTGAGTTTGCGAGCCATCTGCTCAAGGGTATTCCAGTTCCACAATCCCCGCTGCGCCAAAGACCTCGGCGATTCCAAACCGGCATTATCCAACATGGTTTTGTTGTAGTAATTCGCCATGGTATTGATGTACCTGGGCAAACCGTATTGCTCGCCTTTGTACTCCCCGTACTGTACAAAGACGTTCTGCCAGGAAGCAGGGAAGAAATCACTTATATCCTCCTCCGTGAAATCCCTGGCCACATACGGTCTGAGGTCGAGCAACATACCTTTGCGGGCCAGTTGTTGGGCAAAGTTGCCCCAAAATTCCACGACGTCGGGCGCCGTTTCGGCAGCCATGGCGACCACCAGTTTATCCTGCCAACCGGAAGCAGCCACTTCCCACTCCACATGAATGTCTGGGTTCTGGGCCTCAAACTCGGCGATCCACGCCCGCACCACATCAGGCCGTGTGCCACCGGAACGATAATAGAACCGAATGGTTACGGGATCGGCGGCCAAAACACCCGCAGAAAGCGACAATAGCAACAAGGCCGCCGCAGCAACTGCCAAAATCCTTTTGCGCATCATCAATCTCCCTCTCGTTAAGTTGATCTGATACCAACCTCATGTTTTCATCCGATATACCGAAAGAACTCCTCTTTGGCGTCATCCCTCCCGAGCAATTTCTGTAGTGATTTCCGGCTTTCATGATGCATGTTTCTTCCAAGATGCCAGTCGGTATACAGTGTTTCTACAGAGCAACAGTTTACCCTTCTCAGAATCTGAGCGTAATACATTTCTTTCTTCGTGCTGATTTTTTAATTTTCCAACTAACGCTTTCTATTCAGCGATTGAAGGGCAGAATCGGAAGGCAGAATAATAAAAGGTAGCGCTGCCATGGCGCGACGGCTAGTCCTCACCGGAGGGGGCGAATTGTGCATTATGTGGGATTAACATAGCGGCCGCTCCCGCAGGATTATGTCGCCCTTATCTCGAACAGATGCAATCTACAAGCAGCATTACGTCTATCAGAGATATGGTAACCGAACACCATTTTGACAGATTATATGATGTAGTCTGATATCAATGGCATGCATGTCAAACACGGGAATGCGTGATATGCAATTAGGAACAAGCATAAATAACGACATCAATACCGGATACGCTGAACATGACGGTAAACATGCCCTTCTGGCAGAGGTTTTACATCGCTGGCTATTTAGGCCAAGGGAGCCGGCAGGTCTGCGTTTCCTCCGTCGCAATTGGAGTTGGATCACTGAAACAGAAGGATTATCGGATTACGACGTTTGGCTGTGCATTAAGGGCAAGGGCACAATGAAAGTGAACAGTCAGGTCTATAACTTAAGGCGCGGCAGCGCATTATTGTTCCGACCTGGAGATCATCTGGAAGGAGTACATGATCCAAACGATCCCTTAACCATATATGCCGCCCACTTTGAAATTTGCGATTGCGCAACTAATAACCCCATCATCGCAGATGATTGTCTCACGCCGCGGCGGTTCCGGCTGCTCGATCCAGTCGAACCTTTTGAAAAGTTGATGGAGCATTATGCCAATGTGACCGATCATCATGATGAACTGTCCAAAGTGGAAGCGCCGGCCTTGTTGAAAATCATATGGACCTGGTTGTGGCGACTCGATCTCACCATGCCTAGAATCGCCCCGGATTACTTGCACCATAAGTTGGCGCCGGTGCTGGATCGGGTGAAAGCCTACCCGGAAAAACGGTTTAAACTGGGCGAAATGGCTGAGTTGTTAGGGATGAACCCCGATCATCTGTCGCGTTTATGCCGCCGTGTCACCGGCTATTCGTTCCAGGCATATTGCATCAGGGTCAGGTTGGCTCGTGCATGTTGGTTGCTGCAACACTCACCCATGACAATTGAGGAAGTAGCTATGGAACTGGGATACCCGGACATCTACAGTTTCAGCCACCAGTTTAAAAGAGTATATGGTGTTGCACCTAGTTTTTTTAGACGAAACCAATTGTAAAAGTCTCATATGCCATCCTGCCGTCAAATCTGGTAGCCCTTAGCACTATTTCCGCGCGGATTGTGACAAATCGATCTCGCCTTTCACCATTCTACCTACAGTGACAGCCCTTTATAATCAAAACGAAACTGTAGTGTTATGGTCCCTCTTGTATATTCTCAGTAAAGAGAGGAGGTTATATCTTTATTATTTTGTATTGGTCAAATTGCGCGATATCACGACTGGAGGTGCAACATGAACCTAGGTAAATTTACATTAAGAACAGCTTTGATACTTTTGTGTCTGGCCTTTTGCACCAGTAACGTGTACGCACTCGAACTTACGGTGGCAGTTTATCCCACCCAGAAAACACGCGTATTAGCCATGGCGGAAGTATATGAGCGAGAGCATCCGGATGTAAAAATT
>DULU01000038.1 GCA_012840225.1 Bacillota bacterium | reverse complement strand
TTGATGCCCCAGGATGCCCTGAAGGAAGTGAGCCAGCGGGTGCATCTGGAGTGGGAAGAGCTTTACGGCAAAAGGTAAAATAGCTACCGGTTTATGGTGTTTCCTGGTTCTTTACCGCCTCTCTGGCGACGGTGGCCGGCACGCCGACCAAGCCGCGGGGGAGGCGTTTGTAATATAGGGCGACATTGACGTGCCAGTTTTCCGGCACATAGTGAGCACCGATGGTAATGGCCACTTTGCGCGCTTCTTCATTCCAGGCTTCTCTATCGGATAGGGAGTGAGCCGATTCCCCGACCCAGGTAGCGAATACTGCCACCACCCGGTTTGATTTAGCTTCCACTTTGGTGATCTTCACATCAGGAAGAGCTTCATCTGCCGCTTTCACCTGCGCCACTACCGCTGCCCGCTCTTCAGGCCAGGCGTCCTCAGGATCCAGGCGCTCCGGCATGAGCCAGATCACCAGCATGCCCAAAAAATAGATGATGACAATGGCCCACAATATTCTGGTCCAAAATTTACCCATGCCACTCTCCTCCCTGCGCTATATTCCATCTTGCCCGGATCACTCCTTTTTCCTCCTGTCCGGGGCGGATATAGGCCGGATATAGGGCGGAGCCGGTGCGGGAATAGAGACGCTCCGACTCACATATACTACCGCATATCGGAAGGAGTGTCCGTATGACGCCGGTTGTCGTCAGGACAACTTCGTTTGCCCAGGAACTCAATGAGCGGCTCAGCCGGGAAATGGAATTGCTGCGGCGTCAGGGCGTCAAGGTCGAAATCGGGAGCTGGCAGATCGGCAGCGATACCTTCTTTGCCTGCCGCACGCGGGGCGGCAGCCGCCAATATGAGGAGATTTTCCGCTATCATGTAGCCAATGCCCTTACCGCCGCCATCCTGCACAAGTTGGAACCGGCCTGGATATATTCCCGCCTGCGCCGGCGGCACAAGTGTTTGAATCGAGAAGAAGCGGAAAAGGTGATCCAGCAGGCTATAACTTTACTGCACGAGTCCGACACCGCCGGCGGGGAACTGCCGCGGCAGCGCATTTTGATAGATCTGATGCTTTATTTGGATAGGCACCCAGCTGTGCACCTGGAAGGTTTTTTCCGCTTCCGCCTGCAGGCATACCAAAAGCAGATAGACCAGGTGATCACCGAAAGTATACAATGGCTGCAAAAACAAAAAGAAGAAGAGCAACTGCTGGATCTGCTCAAGTATTTTTTATCCACTCAAGAACCGCAGATAGAATATGTGGAAATCTTCCTGAAGAGGACCGGTCTTTTCCGGTTGATGGACCGGCACCACAACAGCATAGAGAATGATTACCTGGAAGAATTCGTCGCCGATGTGGTGGAAGGACACATAGATTATGCCGATCTGTTGATCAGCGTGATGATCACTCTGGCGCCGCAAAAAGTCAGATGCCATTTCGAGTGCAGTTTACCCGTAATCGATACCCTGGGTCGGATATTCGGGGAGCGCATCTCCTTCTGCCGCAGTTGCGACGCCTGCCGTATCCCTGCAGGAGCAGGCGACAAGACCGGCGGCTTATTCAGTAAAAACAGTAACAATCCTGCTGGCAGATAAGCAGGAGCTAGCCCCTACATGTAAAAAAGGTCAAGAGGTCGAGTCGACTGATGAGGTGAACCGTGACCGCCTGGCCTTTATTTATTTTATTCCCGGCTCTGGGAGCATTAATCGGTTGGGGTACCAACGTGGTGGCCATCCGCATGCTGTTTCATCCCCGTCATCCCTGGCGCATGCCGCTCACCGGTTGGGTCTTTCAGGGTTTGATTCCCAAAAGGCAGAAGGATTTGGCCAATGCCATTGCCGATACCATTACCCAGGAACTGCTGACGATCGACGACATGCTTGAGCGCATAGATTCGCCGGAGCGCCGGCGGGATATAGTCGACGTGGTGGTGAAATATGCCGGGAAACAGATCAGGGAATGGCTGGATAAATATTTCCCGCCGGCCATAGCCGGCTTGGTTCTGCAGAGCCTGGGATCGCAACTGGAAGCCATGGTTCAGTCTCAGACGGAAAAGATCATAAATGCCGCTGTCGAGCCGATCAAACAAGCTTTGAAGGACGATCTGGATTTGCGTGATATGATCATCACGAAAATCACCTCATTTGATCTGACGTATCTGGAAGGCCTGGTCTGGCGCGTCGCCAAAAACGAGTTCCGGTATATAGAAATTATGGGTGGACTGCTGGGCTTCGTCATCGGCCTGGTCCAGGCGCTGGTGGCTAACCTTATGCCCACCGGGTGAATTTATCGTTGTGCGGTCTCAGCGCTGTCCGGTCACAAGTCCGATCACTTTCTATTGACAGCCGCTCCGGAGCTTTAGTATACTTTAAGCCAAACTAACTGGCTGGTGGCGATGAAGAGGACGAGTAGGGGCATAACGGCCAACAGAGAGAGCAGATCGGCGGCTGAAAGTCTGCTCAGGTGCTGCTGCCTTGAAAACCCCCTCCGAGCCGACGGCTGAGCTGCCCGTCCTTACCTTTGCCCTAAATAGATAGTTAGGAAAGGCAGTAAGCTGGTCCGGGACCGGCCCGATATAGCCGGAACAGAATGAGGTGGGCGGAAGAATGACCGCCAACCCGGGTGGAACCGCGAGGCGCACTCGTCCCAGGGAGAGTGCGTTTTTTGTTTTGTTGCGCTTGGGGTCTGTCGCGCTTGTGGGCTACGAGCCTCTGCCTACCTGCCGGTATGGAAAGGAGAAAGATGAATAATGGAAATGGTGAAAATTACCCTGCCAGACGGCTCCGTCATAGAAGCGGCGAAAAACAGCACCGCTCATGAGGTGGCCAAAGCCGTCAGCCCAAGGCTTTACAAAGAAGCTGTCGCGGCCAAGATCAACGGCGAATTGGTCGATTTAAGCCGGGCGATAGACCGCGATGTGCAGCTGGAACTGGTGACGGCGGAATCCAAAGAAGGCCTGGAGGTGCTGCGGCACAGCACCGCCCATCTTATGGCGCATGCCATCAAAAGGCTTTTCCCGGAGGTTAAGCTGGCCATCGGTCCGGTGGTGGAAAACCGCTTTTATTACGACATCGACACCGCCGGGAGACCGCTCAGTGTCGAGGATTTCCCGGCCATTGAAGCGCAAATGGCCGCTTTGGCCGACCAGAATCTGCCGCTGGAAAGAGTGATGATGAAGAAGGAAGAAGCGCTGGCCTACTTCCGCGCCTCAGGCGATCAATATAAGGAGGAGATCATCAGCGAGCTCGAAGACGAACAGGTCAGCCTCTACCGGCAGGGAGACTTCATAGATCTGTGCCGCGGCCCCCATGTGCCGAGCACGGGGAAACTGAAGGTCTTCAAGCTGCTTTCCGTGGCCGGCGCCTATTGGCGAGGCGATGCCAACCGGCCTATGCTGCAGCGCATCTATGGAACGGCCTGGGCGAAGAAAAGCGAACTTGATGCCTACATCAAGCAACTGGAAGAGGCGGCGCGGCGCGATCATCGCAAGCTTGGTCCGGAGCTTGATCTCTTCTCCTTCAGGGAAGAAAGCCCCGGCTTTGTGTTCTGGCATCCCAAGGGCTGGACGCTCTACCGGCTATTGGAGGACTTCTCCCGCCAGGTGCAGGCCCGCCGGAACTATCAGGAAGTGGCTACCCCCTGGATCAGCCCGTCCGGTTTGTGGGAGAGGTCCGGGCACTGGTACCATTTCCGTGAAAATATGTTCATCATCAATACGGAAGAGAACACCATGGCGGTCAAACCCATGAACTGCCCCTATCACTGCCTGCTTTATAAAGAGCAAACCCGCTCCTACCGCGATTTGCCGCTTAAGTTCTCCGAATACGGCCCGCTGGCCCGGTATGAGAAATCGGGTACGCTGCATGGCGCCTTGCGGGTGTGGGGGCTGCACCAGGACGATGCTCATCTATATATCCGGGAAGACCAGATAGCCGAGCAGATCTCGGAAGTGCTGGGCATAGTGGACGAGATCTATTCCACCTTCGGCATGCCGTATAAGGTCAACCTCTCGACCCGGCCGGAAAATTACATGGGCGATCCGGCTCTCTGGGAAAAAGCAGAGGCGGCTTTGGTCGAGGCGCTGGAAGCTGCCGGGCTGCCCTATGAGGTGCAGGCCGGCGAAGGGGCTTTCTATGGTCCGAAGCTCGATTTCGACGTCACCGACGCCATCGGGCGCACCTGGCAATGCGCTACCATTCAGCTTGATTTCCAGCTGCCCATCAAATTTGACCTCACTTATGTCGACTCCTCAGGCCAGGAGCGCCGGCCGGTGATGATCCACCGGGCTATCCTGGGGTCGATGGAGCGCTTCCTCGGCGTTCTGGTCGAGCATTATGCCGGCGCCTTCCCGCTCTGGCTTTCACCGGTCCAGGCGGTGGTGTTGCCCATCACCGATGCTCTGAACGATTACGCCGGAGAGGTGGCGGAAGCCCTGCGCCAAGCGGGATTCCGGGTAGAGGTCGACGGGCGCAGCGAAAAGATAGGGTATAAAATCAGACAGGCTCAGATGCAGAAAGTGCCTTATATGATCATCCTCGGCGAGAAGGAAAAAGCCGCCGGCAATGTAGCCGTGCGCCATCGCTCCGAAGGCGATCTGGGGCAATTCACTCTGCCGGAACTGTTGTCCAGGATGGCGGCGGAAGTGAAAAATCGTGGTTGACCATGGCGCCGCCGCCGTGATATACTCATGGGGCAAAATTGCAAAGCTAAGCAACGTGCCTTGAAGCAGAGGCGTTAGCTTCTCACCCTGCGGTGCTTTAAATAGTTGCTTGCAGGTGTCGCACGAACCATGCCGGCATGGGAAACGGTGCATACACAGCACAGTGCATACACTGTTTGCCGCGGCCGAGCGGGCGGTGCGCCCGTTCGGC
>DULU01000037.1 GCA_012840225.1 Bacillota bacterium | reverse complement strand
GATAGGGCTGCCGGCCGGCGCGCCACCAGCGCCAGGGCTTGGGCTCCCGCCCGTCACTCCCACGTTCCTCGCCGCCACGGTGGAATCGAGCCAGGCTTCCGGGCAGTTCCCGTCTTCCGGCTGAGGTTGGCCGAGAAACGCCTCCAGCAGCCGCCCGCCTCTATATAACCTGGGCACCCGGCTAGGTAACAGTTCCCAGGGTTCTATAAAAAACTCGTCAGGTACGTTCATTCTGCTCGGCCCTGCCACTACATTGTTTCCTGCATTATTTCTCAATCAGCTGCTTCACCAGCTGAACAAACTTGCCTATCCGGGTGGGATCATGCTGTACCGTCTCCACATCCTTCAAGGTGATGTCGAACTGGCAGCCTTTCAAAGCCTCCAGATCCCTCTTCAGAATGGTGGTGATGCGGTCGGGATCGAAACCATAACCGACCATATCGGCGGGGCTGGGACGGTAACTGATCACGTAATCTGTACCGATCTGCTCGGCGCAGGAAGCCACATTGGCAAACGGAGAGACGGAGATGCGGCGCAGGTTGGGAATCTGGCGCAGGATATCGATCTTGCGTGTCAGATCCTCACAGCAACCATAGGCCGTCAAACCGAAGTGCTTCATGATAGGCAGCTGATACTGCAACAAGAATTCATCATGCATCGCCGGGGAAACCAGGGCATATTCCTGAGCGGCGGCAAAATACCACAACTGGCTGCGCTTCACGCCCCGCACATTGGCAGCCGGCGCCGGCAGTCCGTCGGCATATGGTATCGCCTGGTTCTGGTGAGCCGATAGCCCCCAATCGCCGCAAGCCTCAGCCTGCTCATGCGTCCTCAAAATGCCGTCCCGCATAAAGGCCAAAAGCTGATGCAGCCATTCGGGACGATCGATCATATCGATCATCACCTGCTCGATGCCCCGCAAATAACCCAGGTCGGTGGATATATCCCCCCGCCACATACGATAATACGGCGCCCGGTCCAGATCGATCTCGATAATGTCGCCAATAGCTTCATGCAGGCGGTTATACACCCGCTCGGTGGCGGCTTCATTGATCCGGTGCTCCGGCTTGTGCAGCAAGGCTATGTCTTCCGGACTGCGCAGGGGGTGATCCATCTTCCAGGAACCTCTGGCTTCGTCTGAAAAATGTTTCTGCCCACTGATCCCCCAGCCGCCGATTTCATACACAGCATTGACTGTAACCCACGGCTCCAGGACATAATCGTCGCCGAAGGTATCCCTGAAGAGAGAGGAGCGGAAGAAATTTTCATAGCGCCGCGCCTGCGCATCCTGACATTCATAACGATTCTCCGGCATCTCCTCCCAGGCATATGCTCGGATATAAATCGGCGGCCTCGCAGCTTTGAAGCTATGCAGATCGCGCCACAAACGCCGGCGCTCATCCTGCACCGGCTTGTGGCAAACTTCCATATACTTTTTGGCTAAATCGCGCAGAATGCGCCGGTCATGCGGCGGTATGCCGGCGCCTTCTGCATGTGTTTTAACCGTGGAAATCATTAATTACGAACTTCCTTCCAATTGGCCTTTACACCGATGGCAGAAGAGCAAAACGCAGGATGAATAAGAAAGCCAGGAGATAAACCATCCAGTGCACTTCACGTCCTTTTCCTGAGCACAGCTTGATAAGCGGGTAGCTGATGAAGCCCAGGGCAATACCGGTGGCTATGGAATAGGTGAGCGGCATCGCCAGCATGGCGATGAAAGCCGGGATGCTTTCAGAAGCCTCGGTCCAGTTGATATCCACAATAGCCCTGATCATGAGGGAACCTACAATAATCAGGGCCGGCGCGGTCACCGCCCCCACATCGCCGACGGCTTTCACCAGAGGCGTAAAGAAGAGAGAAAGCAGGAAGCAAACAGAGACTACCAAACCGACCAAACCGGTGCGTCCGCCGGCCGCCACACCGGCTGCAGACTCGATGTAGCTGGTGACGGTAGGCGTGCCGAAGAAGGAACCACCAATCGTACCTATCGAGTCGGCCAGCAAAGCTTGCCGCGCCCTCGGCAACTTGCCGTCTTTGTCCAGGAAATCAGCCTGCTTGGCCACGCCGATCAAGGTACCCACCGTGTCGAACATATCCACAAAGAGAAATACGAAGACGATATCCAAAAGACCAACGGCTAAAGCAGCACCGATGTCGAGCTTGCCCAACACCGGAGCCCAGACGGAAAGATGAGGTGCCTGAACTATGCCGGACGGAACCACGCTCACTCCCATCGGAATACCCACAATGGCTGTGCCGATAATGCCCCAGAGGATGGCTCCCCGCACCCTCAGCGCCATTAAGGATCCGGTGATGAGCACGCCGATCAAGGTGAGCAGAGGAGCCCCACCTTTTAAGCTCGCCAGGGAGACAAAGGTGGCCGGATTTTCCACGATGACGCCGCCGTTCTTTAAACCAATAAAGGCAATGAACAGACCGATACCGGCGCCGATAGCCGACTTGAGAGCCGAAGGCACGGCATCGATGATGGCTTCACGGATCTTGGTCAAGGTCAGCAGGATAAAGACTATACCTGAGATGAACACCGCTCCCAAAGCCGCCTGCCAGGGAATGCCCAAACCCAGCACCACGGTATAGGTGAAATAGGCGTTCAGCCCCATACCGGGAGCCAAAGCGATGGGGTAATTGGCCAGGAACGCCATAAGTAAGGTAGCCAAAACCGTCGAAGCTACCGTGGCATACATAACTGCTTCAAAAGGCATCCCGGTGGCCGAGACGATGCCGGGATTGACAAATATGATATAAGCCATGGTCATGAAGGTGGTGATCCCGGCGACGATTTCAGTGCGCACTGTCGTGTTGTTCTCGGACAAATGAAACCATTTTTCCAGGAGACCCGGCCCGTTGGCCGCTTGCGCGTTAGTCTTACTCATACTTCCACTCCCTTTTTATTAAAAGATAGAATACAAGAAAAACAACAACTTGGGATTCAAGGTCCATCGTTTAATTCCTGCTGCTCTCCCATTTCTGAATCGGCATCATCAATTCGGCAACAAAAAATTAACCATCGCTGCATCTGAAATGCCCTGATGATGGTTTCGCCTGCTTGGCTATGTGCTATACTGAATTCAATTTAGCATGCGGCCGGGCCATGCCTAGACCCATGCCCATGCCCATGCTCATGCCCATGTCCATGCCCATGTCCATGTTCCAATCCGAGGTGAAGGTCAGTTTGCGACTGGCGGCCATAACTTGCGAGATATTCTACCGGGAAATATGCTACCTGGCGGCGCAGAGTCCGCATGTGATCACCCTGCATTTTGTCAGAAAAGGTCTTCACGAGGTTCCGGCTCAGATGCGCCAGGTGGTGCAGGAGCTGATAGACGGCATCAAACCGGATCAGGCAGATGCTATCCTGCTGGTGTTCGGTTTGTGCGGAAATGTGGTCGATGGGCTGACCGCTCGCCATGTGCCGCTCATCATTCCCCGGGCGCACGATTGCATCACTTTATTCCTCGGATCGAGGGAACGCTATCAGGAGGAGTTCTCTGCCAATCCCGGCACATACTATTACACCAGCGCCAGCTTTGAGCGGAATCGCCCCGATGAAAAGCGGGCTTCGCTCGGCGCCGCCGACGACGAAGAAACGATCAACGCCCGCTATGCGCAATATGTGGCCCAATTCGGTGAGGATAACGCCCGTTATCTGATTGAGCTGGAAAAATCGTGGCTCAACAATTACTCCAGAGTGGTTTACCTGACGGCACCGCCGTTTGATCTCCCCCACCTGCGGGAAAAAGTTGAGGAGCGGGCGGCTGCCCACAAATTACCGCTTGTGGAATTACCCGCGGATTATTCTTTGCTAAAAATGCTCTGCGACGGGGATTGGCCGGATGATAAATTCCTCACCGTGCCGCCTGGCCATATGATAAAAGCCAGCCACGACGATGGCATTATCAAAGCTGTGCCTATATCTCCACCCGGCGACCGGCAAACCCGGCAGGCCGGGTGAGTATATGAATATATGAGTTTATCAGTTTGGTTTCATCTGGTGCTCTTTGGTGCTCATATGGCATTGCACTGCACAGCAGGCTATGTTATAATACAAAAGCTGCTGGAACCTCCTGAACCCCAGCACTAACTCACGGGCCATTAGCTCAGTCGGCTAGAGCACCTGACTCTTAATCAGGGTGTCCGGGGTTCGAGTCCCTGATGGCCCACCACATAAAGCCTGCCAGAAGCCTTGCCGTTGTTGCGGGGCTTCTTCTTTTTAACCCCGAGTGATCACATCAACCCCGAGTGATCACATCAGGCTTGCAAGTTGCTGATCTTGTAACAGGAACCATCCGGCGCCATCAGCATGAGCAAAACCCTAATGCCTATAAAATAATCTCCCCACGCTTGTGCGTGAGGAGACTACCTTAAGGTATATCCATGTAATGATGCTCTGACGCTGTTCGATGGATACAAAGCTCTAAACGTAGACCTCATTCACTAGTATCTGACGAAGACCAAGCGTTTCGTCCCGTTAGCCGATTTCGCCTAGCGCCTTCCCCTTCTGCACCGCTTCCACCCGATTGCGGGCCTCCAATTTGGCCAGAATATGATTCATATGCCACTTGACGGTGCCCACGCTGAGAAAAAGCATCCGGCTGATATCAGCATTGCTCTTGCCGAGCGCCACCAGTTCCAGGATCTCTTTCTCTTTTGCGGAGAGCAACGCCCCACGCTGTTTGGCCGGTTCGCCGGTCAAGCCCTTGGCAGCTATACTGTGGTACAACTGCGCATCGACATTCTTCAGCAGATCCAGGCACGTCAGTCGGTAGGTATGAAAGTGCACGCTGATGCCATATTCCTTGCTGATGGTCACCGCCTCTTTCAGGCAACTGACGGCATCGGCATGGTTGTTCTCCTGGCAATTCACCTCGGCCAAAAACAACAAGAAGAGCTGAACGAGCGGAATCATGCCGGTGTAGCGCAGTCTATCGAGGTAATCGACCAGGTCACCCGCAGTTACGGCCCCGCTCAGGTCTTTCACTTTCAGCAGCGCCAAAGCCTCGAACAAGATCCAGTTGGCGGCGGACTTCTCGCGCAGATAGGCCACTTCCAGGCGTTCAATATCGGATTGCTGCACGCCACTGTCCTGGTGAAGTCCACGGATGACCCGGAAAATGCAGACCAGGAGCTCGGCGGCCGAACCACGCATGTTGCCGAGAGTCCGTTCGGTTGTAGCGACAACCTCAGCCAGCCCGGCCTGATCGCCCAACACGCAATAAACTTTTAAGTAAATAGTACTCAACCAAGCCGTGCATATGGAACAAACCCATCCGGGATATCGCCTTCTGGGCCAAACGCAGGCTCTGCTCGGCCAGGCTGGCTTTGTTCAGCTCGAAGTGGCACATGCCCAAGGGCAGGTGGAGAATGTTCCAGTAGTCGTGGGCTTCACCGTGAAAATTAGTGGCCATGGCCAGGGCGCGTTCGCCTTTGTCGATGACTTCCATGAGCTGGCCAAGCCGATACCGGTTAAGCAATTCATTAGTGAGCGCCACTGCTGCCGGAAAAAACATGTCCAGAGCCAGGAATAACCGGTAAGCCTCGGCAAACAGGCCGGCAGCCGTGCGGTACTGCTCGAGCCCCGAGAGAAGCTGAGCGTAGGTTAGCTTGGCGTTGGCCATGAAAACGCTGGTGTCGTCTGGTGGAAGCACCTCGATAGCCATCCGCCCGTATTCCTGCCGTTGTGCGGGATCGGACACAATGCCGCTCAAAGCCTGCAGTGCATAGAGAAACGAAGCTTTGGGCGGGGTATCAGCCTCTTCTTCACTTATATGATTTATCACTACACTCAGACCGGCGTTGTCGCCGCACAAAAACGCCAGCCAGGCCACGATCAACTTCGGCAAGACGGCAGCTTCCTTACCTACAGCAGTGTTGCGTATCGCCTGATAATACTGAGCCATATACGGTGAGGCAAACAGCGCAGTCAGGTTCTTCTCCAGATAATCGGCGAGTGGCGCCGGATCCGGCTGGGCGGCCAAGCGGCTCAAGTCTGTCAGCAGCTCTTCGTGGCTCTTCATCGGGTGCATCACCTCAAGTATCTGCAGTGCAGGCCTCCTCATGCACATTTACTTTTCATGCTTTAGTTTCATACCACCCCCTTCTTCACCTGCTCCCAGAGTGTGGTACAGTGGCACACCAAACCCTAACCAAAAACCCAACCTAAGTTAGGCGACGCCTCTCCCGCCTCGTTATACGATTAACTGCGACAACGACACTGTAGAAAGAGGTTCCGGATGTGAATATGAAGTTGTTGCTGTTGATGTCGTCATTGCTGGTCGCCGGCCTTTTGCTGGTCCCCGGCGCCGGCCTTTCCGCCTGTGCCGAAGCGGGGGCCAGCCCAGGCGCTGAGCCTTTTCCGGGTCTGGAGGAGTTCATTGATGGGTTGATGACCGACCAGATCAGCAACAAAGGCATGGTGGGCGCCGCCGTTGTGGTAGTGAAAGACGGGAAGCAGGTGTTTGCCAAGGGCTATGGTTTCGCCGACCTGGAAAAAGGTATCCCTGTTGACCCACGGGAAACCTTGTTCCGGGTGGGATCTGTAAGCAAGCTGTTCACTTGGACAGCCGTAATGCAGCTAGTGGAGCAAGGCCAACTGCAGCTTTATGAAGACATCGGAGCCTATCTGAATTTCGCCATTCCACAAGTGCCGCAACAAAAACCCATCACCATGTGGCACTTGATGACCCACACGGCCGGTTTCGCCGATACATCAAAAGGCCTGCTCAGCAAGGGCAGCCATGATCAGCTTAGCCTCAGCGAGTCTCTGGCTCGTCATATCCCCGAACGCCTATACCCGCCGGGGCAAGTGACCGCCTACTCCAACTACGGCGCCGCCCTGGCCGGTTACATCGTGGAGAGGGTGAGCGGCAAAGCCTATAACCAGGTGATTGAGGAGACGATCCTGCGCCCGCTGGGCATGAACAGGGCGACTCTGGATCAACCGCTGCCTCCCGACAGGCAACACCAGGTAGCCACGGGGTGTGTTTTCCGGAACGGAAAGCCTGTCGCTCAGCCGTTTGAGATCATCAGGCTTGCTCCCACCGGTGGGCTAACCGCTCCAGTGACGGATATGGGCCGGTTTATGATCGCTCATCTGCAGAAAGGCCACTATGAAGAGGCCACCCTGTTCACCGAGGCCACCGGTCGGGAGATGCACAAGCTTCAGTTTCAAAATGACCCCAGATTAGCCGGGATGGCCTTGGGCTTTTACCAGTTGAGAGTGAACGGCAGGCTGTTTTTGACGCATGCCGGCGATACCACCTCCTTCTCCAGCCAGATGTACCTCTTGCCGGAGGAGAACCTGGGCATCTTCGTGGTCTACAACACACCCGATGCCGCCGGTGCCCGCCGCCAAGAATTGATCAGAGCCTTTTGCCGCCGCTACTACCCGGTCACAGAAGCAGCATCCGCCGCAGTGGTAAACCGGAAAGGTACTTCAGAATCACCAGCCGCTGCGAAAGGTATCACCCAGTACACCGGTTTATATGTGTCAACCCGTCGTCCCACCGACGGCATAGAGAAGCTGCGCCAACTGTTTGATCCGCTCTACCGACCGATCAGGGTGGTAGCCGCCGGAAACGGATTGCTGCAGACCAGGCAAGCTTCAGCCGGCTCTGCCGGTAATGGCATCAAAATCACAGACTGGGAAGAAGCCGATTTCGGGCTGTTTCAGCAGACGGGCGAAGAGGGTGATGAAGGCTGGTTGGTGTTTACCAATGACGCCGGCGGTCGGACGTTTATGTTCCTCGATAACCTGGCGCCTCGTGGGTATCAGAAGCTGACACGGTGGGAAAAGAACCTGTACAGTCCGGTATGGCCAATCGGCCTGGTACTAGCCTTGGCGGCACTGCTGACGCTGGCTGTCGTGGTTCCGCAAAGCTTTCTGGGGAACAGACATGCCGTCATACTTCTCACCACCACTGGGTTGCTGGTGTTTGTAACCGTGGGCTATTTCTACGTATGTCAGTTCGCGGTATATCTTAGAGGCGAAGTGCCCCTGACTCTGCGTCTGCTGCCTTTGCTGTTGGGATTGAATCTGATAGGTGCCCTTGGCTTGACCATCTCGCTGGTGGTGAACAGGAAGGCTCTAGGCTTAGGCACCTGGACGATAATTATACCTATCGCCGCCGTGCTGGCAACAGTGGCTTTGCAACAGTGGGCTTGGTTCTGGAACCTATACCGTCCGGTGTAGGAAAGCCACGGTATATCTCTATATATCCGATGTTCAATTAAGATTAAGGAGGAGTTTTGTATGAAGTTGAAATCGTTCGGGATGCTCTTGCTGGTTGTACTTGGCGCTATCTCCGTGGCGGGATGTCACGTACATATGTATGTCGGCACGCGTATAGCTGAGGCGGATCGCTTTCATCTGATCTTCAAGCATTTCTGCGGCACGCAGGCGCACATCATGAAGCTGAGCGCAGGGGACGTTATCGATGTTAACATTAAAAATATCGCCGGGCGCCTCGACATAACCATTGTCGACAGCAAGAAACAAGTGTTAT
>DULU01000036.1 GCA_012840225.1 Bacillota bacterium | reverse complement strand
GCTGTGCGGGTAACTGCACAGCGCCGACATTCTCGATTTGAAACGCTCTCAATCAGCGTAACTTTTACACATGAATAAAAAACAGCAGGTTAGTAGCTGGCTTCGGCTGCGGCCACCTTGAGCGTTTCATACAGCTGAGCCATGGAAATCTGCCCGAGCACCATCTGTTCGACATTAGTGGCGATGATGGAGTTCAGCTGCTGATATGGCCCATATTCGCTGCCGCGGGGCTGAGCGTACATCATGGTGTCGACGATGGTTTCGATGAACTCAGGCGGATAGGTCACCATATTCATCCAGATCGGAATAGCCCGGCGCAGCGTGGGCACGCCGACGTCGGCTGCCGCCAGCTTGGCCGCCCAGTTGGGATCGGTAGCCAGAGCCAGGATGAATTTCATGGCGGCATCTACATCGGTGCCCTTGAAGAAACGGAAGGCGTCGGTGTTGATGGTGGGCTTATGACCCGTGACCACCGGAGCCACACCCAAATCCACGTTGGCTCTCTGGTACTGGGCGATGGATGAAGTGGAATAACCGATGCGGAAAGCCGCTTTACCGCTGGTGAAGGTGTTGGAGAGGGTGATCGTTCCTTCCGCCACCCAGTCGGCGAAGAACCTCAGCGCTTCCCTCATCTGCGGGGAGTCGCCGATAAAGTTATAATCCTTGTCGAACCACCAGGCTCCCCAGGCGCTGCCCATCATACCTACTTGACCCACATGAGGCATGCCGCTGACGCCCCAGACATCGACCACGCCGTCACCATCGATATCCTGGGTAACTTTGGCGGCGATTTTGCGCATAGTGTCCCAGGTCCAGCTGGGATCGCCATATTTGGTCGGCGGGAAGGCGATACCGTTCCTGGCCAGGATCTGTTTGTTGTAATAGAGCATCTCCGGCTTGCCTTCTGCAGGAATGGCATAGAAGTGACCTTGATAGGGAATGGCCTCCACTACCGGCGGGAAGAAGTCGTTCAGGTTGATGTTGTATTTGCTGATGAGTGGGGTGATATCCTGAAGAACACCTTGTGCCGCCATCTGATAATAGGTTTCCACGCCGCGCTTTTGGATGGCCGGGGGCATGCCCGCCAGCAGAAGAGTGTTCACCTGTCCGCTGCTGTTGTTGCTGAAGGTGAATTTGGCTCCAGGATTTTCACTGAGATACCAGGCGAGATATTCCTCGAGCAATTTGGCATTATTGCTGGTCTGGATGGCAAGATTGATCTCTTCCGATGCCGCCGCCGCATAACCCACGGCAAGCAACAAGGCAAGAATCACGGCAATAAGGCTCATTTTCCATCTAGCCATAGCTTATACACCTCTCCATGATTTTTTCGAGCAGCCTCTTATTTTGCTGCCAAGCTATTCGACCATTGCTCATAACGACTGGTTGATCCCCTGATGATCAGTTTGCACGGCAACCACTCAATGCCTGTGGGCATCACCCCTTTCCACAACGACTCGGCGATCACTTCCACAGCCCGTTGCCCGGCTTCCAGGGTGGGATGCATGATGGTGGTCAGCGGCGGAGAGATGAATGTACCTGCTATTGTGGCGTCAAATCCCACCAAAGCCACATCGTCCGGCACCGCGAGGCCGCACATTTTGGCTGCCCACAGCGCGCCGATAGCGATCGTATCGGTGCCGCATACCAAAGCCGTCGGCCTGTCGGCGCTTTTGAACATATCTTCAGCCAGGCGGCTGGCTACGGACAATGCTCCGGGCTCGTCGCCGAGCAGTCCTTCCCGCATCCATTCGCTTTTAACCGGCAATCCATGCTCCTCGAGGGCCCTGATATATCCTTGATAGCGCTGTACATATATGTCCCGCCTGGAATTGCCGGTGATGGGCAGGTGAATGGTACCGATCTTCCGGTATCCCATCTGAATCAAGTGTTTGGTAGCCTGATAAACAGCCTCCTCGTTCTTGAAAAGGATATGATAAGCCTGCTCCGGCAGGATATTCCTGTTGATGACCACACAGGGCACATTCCTGGAAAGCGCCAGCCGCAGCGCTTCAGACCGGGTATATCTTGAGGAGGATAAAAAGATAATGCCCTGCACCGGGTGTTCGAGAAAGGAAGCCACGGCGGTGACTTCCGCGCTCTCTCCGCTTTCGCTGGAGGCTAAGAGGAGTTGGAACCCCAGGCGGGAAGCTGCGGCTACGGCCCCTTTGATAGCCCGGCCGTATAATTCCGAGGTAAACTCGGGCACCACCATGCCCAGGGTGGTCGAGGTGCTTTTCACCTTTCGTTCACGCATTTGGTAGCCCATTTCAGCGGCGATATTTTTGATGCGCTCCGCCATATCACGGGAAACCTGTTCAAAGCGACCATTGAGTACATTGGATACAGTGGTCGCCGAGACGCCGGCCCTCCGGGCGATATCTCGCAATGTCACGCGTTTGCCGGTTTTGATGTAAATCAACTCCCCTGGCATTGATAACGGACGGCGGCGCTGTCGTGGAGCCACTGCCCGGCCACATGCAAGGCCAAGTCCTCATCCAGCCATCCCAGCTCGATCTGGTCGAAGAGGAAATCGGCCAGAAGGCGTTTTACCAATAGCACTTTGCCGTAACACCATTCGATGCATCTGGCATCGGAAACAATCAGCGAGCTTTTAGCGGGCGGCAGCGCTTCCAGACGCTTTTGCATCGAATCACGATAGGTGCTGGCGCGGAAATTGAACCACCACATACCGCCGACATCTACATTGGGAAAATTCCAGGCGGCCTGCACGGCGTCGGCATTGTTCATATCGGCGCCAAGCACCAGCTCAAAGCGGCAGGCATAGCGGTCGAAAAGGCCGTGCAGCTGGAGAACCCGGTTGGGATCATTGGCCGGAGTGGTGCGCGTGCTCCAGTCTTTTTCCACTCCCAGAAAGAGTTGCAAGCACAGGCCGTGGGCTTCCACCGCGGCGCACAGCTTATGCAGCAAGGCAAACATCAGCTGGTCCCGGCTGTGGCCCGACTGTCTCAACACCGGCGTCTCGTTGGCCCGCCCCTCCAGGCGAGGCAAGGTGGTCATGATGGCTGGGCTGCCTTGCTCCGCGGCTTCCCGCACCAGTTCGGCCAGGCTTTCCGCTGCTTCTTCGATGGCCCGGCGCTGGTCGCTCTTCGCTTCGGCCTGCTCAGCGGCCCGGCGTATCCTGTTCTCTACCCGCGGCACCCAGATGGCCATGCCCGGTAATTCCGGGAAAGGATGCTCACCGGTCTCATTGACGACCACCCGGTGCAGGCCGGTTTTGGCCGCCACCTCTGCCGCCCAGTCGGGCTTCTCGGCGGAGGCCCGCACAGCTGCGACAGCTTCATGCACGGCGGCTACGGCTTTATGCAAGGCGGCGGCATCTTTGGCGGTATCTTGCAGATCGATGCCGTATAAATCGCGAAAAATGGCCTTTACCACCCAGTGCAACGTGGTGTTGCCCGTAGCGGCAAAAGCCTTGGCCCATGCTTCGATTCTTTTCTCTTCCGGTAAGGAATCTGCCTTGGCCGGATATCCCGCTGCCGTCAATTCCCGGTGAAACCAGGAGTATTCGCCGATCTCCCAGAAATCCCGGGCGGCCAGGCGACCGCCGCATAGGTGAGCGTGGGTATCGAACACCGGCAGTGCGGCTACGGCAGCGCGCATTTCCCAACGATCCATAAGTTCACTCCTCATCCAAGATGCGAAACAATATAGTACAAGTGCGGCGCTCTGCCTTCATTGATTGCTATTCAACAGTTTACAGGATAATCCTTTTACTAAATAATCTTTCTGTAAAGACGTTATTAAGTAAAGACAAGGGGTAGCCGCTACAGACTACCTCTGCAAATTGTATAGCCAACCCTACCGACACCCACTAAACCCGTGGTATTGTGCATGTTGACCAACTCGACAGTGCCTTCCGGGGGAACTGCATTTTGATAAGCCTCCTCTTTCGCTTGCCGCTCGTCCGTCACTTTTTTGTTTGTGCGCCGCCAGCCCAGCGGTGGCGGCCGCCTGTTTCCGCCAGATAAAGCAAACATTCCTGATAGGTCACCAACTGGGCGTCGAGCAGGTCCTTCGGAGTGTGCTTAACTACCTGCCCGGCACGATTGGTGCCGGAGAAGCCGTGACACGGCGCTTCGATCAGGGCGGTGAGGGCACCGCAGTGCAGGTTCAGAACTGTATCCAGGTTATAGGGGCTGGTATTGGTGGGCGCGGGAGGAGTGGCTTCCAGTTCCACATCGCCCGTGCTTTGCAAGCCGGCCAAAGTGAGGCCGTTGTGCACCTGGCGATAGAGACCGTCGAAAGCTGCAGTCAGAGCCGGTTCCATGAACGGCCGGTGCATGCGCATGTAAAAGTTTTTCGGCGGGGCGCCGGTGTGCATGTTGATCGTCAGATCAGGTCGCTCTTTGGCCACGAGGTCCAACAGAGCCCGCGTCTCCGGCTGAGGATGGCCCAGAAAGTCGTCATGCTGGATATTCACCCCGGCATCGTTGGGGTAGCATCCGGGAAACTCCGTTTTGGTGAAATCCAGAGGGATGAATTCCTTGCATCCCGGCCACCCGATCGGTTGGCCGTTCTGCCAACAGCCGCAGTTGATGTATCGGTGGACGCTATTGTCCGTGCCGCGGTAGGCCTCCTTGCGGATGGGCAGGCGGGCCCGTCCATCGACGTTCACTATAGGAATGATGATGAGGCGATCGATCCGGCCAGCGGCCTCGGTGAGGCGCGGCCGGCTTCGGCCGGCCAGATCGGCTCCGGTTTCCAGCACGGCAATCAGGTTGGCCAGGCCGACAATGCCCTCCAGTTCGCTGCCGTGCACCCCGGCAAAGATTAAGGCGACCTTCTTCTCATAATCGGGGCCAAGGTAGGCGCGCACATTTCGATATCCCAGGCTGCCGGAGAAAGTGGTGGTGCCGCTCCCCTGTCGGGGCGTCCCGTAGAACACGGCTTTGATCGGCCGCCCTCCGGCGCTCGTGCCGATGACGCCCACTTCGCCCTTTTTCACTATCCGGGAGAGGAGACCGTCGATTTCCTCTCCGGTGCTTATCCAAAAATCCGGAATTTCGTCCGCCTCAGTCAGGTATTCCGGTCTGATGCCCATCAGTTGTCCTCCTCTCCGGCAGCGGCGGTCGGCCGCCGCCGCTCCGCTTTCCCGCTAATTGCATATTATTTCTTTCCTTTATGGATCAGGATCACCCGGCCGAGTTGGATGTCTCCAGGAGCATATCCCTCAGAGATGGTAAAGCGGAAGTATTTAACCGCGGCCGATGTGGCGGCATCCGGGAGTCGGCCTCGCAGCATCTGCTTCTGCCAGCCGGCCGCCGACGTCTCAGCTGTTTCACACACATATGGCAATACCTGCCAGGACTGATCATCCGCAGATGCGGCCGCAGATACGGCGAGCTCCACCGCCTTCTCCACCTGCACGTCCCGGGTGTAGACAACCAACTCAAATTCCCACAATCCGGCTGCTTCCCATATCAGGAATTCCGGACCTGGGCCGGCCGCCGAGCGTACCCGCCTGGTGCTGTCGCCGAAAAAGGCCTCGGGTTGGTCTGTGGCATATTGCCATCCGGCAGATTCCCGCACCGTCTTATTTCTCTGCATGAGGCCGAAGAACCAGGTTTCCACCGGCGGTTCCAGCTCGTCGTTCAGCTCGGTCCAAGCATCGACGAGCAACGTGGCGCTCCGCTCGGATACATGACCATAAATCGACTCCAGCCTGGCATGGAGTTCATATGTGCCGTCCTCCACCGCATAGACATCCAGCACGGCATTGACCGGCTGGTTGCCGCTATAGAGGGTGCGGCGCTCGGACTCCACCTTATCTCCCATCACGATAGGTACCAGTTCCAGGTCTACCCGGCGGATCATCCAGTCGGGTCCGTCCACTTTGAGTCCTATGGCTATATTATCCTTAACCGTGTGCAGCAAAGCGCCCGGCGCCGCTTCTGTGGCCACCGTGCCGTCGAAGAGAAAATCAACCGCGGGAGGCGCCTTTTCCAGGCGGATCTTGGCTTGATGCAGCAGCTTCCCATCGGCATCCGCCACTTCCACCACGGCCTCTCCCGGAAGCTCGGCCGCCTGCCTGATCTGCACGGTCGCCGCCGGATCCATAAGTTTCGAGAGCCTCAGCTCCTCGGGGGATACCGCCTTGATCTCCGGAGGGGCCGTCAGGCCGAACGGCAGGCGCACCACATACTCCGCACTTTCCGCCGTGATGGGCAGCAAGATGTTGCCGACCTGCAATTCGGCATAGGCCATCACCAAGGAACGAGGGGCTGTGGGAGCAAAAGGCCCCACATCGGCCGGCGTCAACTTGATGGGCGTCGGCACTTCCATGTCGGTGACTTCCGAAATGGTGGTCCCTACATGGCGACCTAATTTAATTTGTCCCTTATGCGCTTCGATCCGGGTATTCACCGCCGGGTGGATATCTGAGGCGGCGAAATTGAACCCTACCTCGAGGATGCCATCATTGCCCACCACCAGCGTGTCTTTGGCCGGGATATAGTCCGGTGTCGCCGGTGGTTGATTGCCAGAGGCCACCCGGATCGTGCCGCCGATGACTTTGTTGCCGATGATGACCTGACCCTCGTCGTGGATCCGCAGATCGCCTTCAATCCAGTTGGCGATGTAATGATTGTTTACCCCGGAGCGATTCACGATTTCATTGGCGTCGATGCAGGTGTTGAAACGGATGATATTACCGCCGCTCTTGGTGCTGATGGCCCTGGTGTTGTGCCAGTTTTCGATGAGGTTATATTCGATGATATTCCCCGTCTGCTGCGTGCGCACGGAGGTGGTGTGACTGGTGACGATGGCTTCGTTGAACTTCCCGGCATTGGCTCCGTAGAGGTAGTTGCGGAAGACATGCATATTCACGGTATTCTGGGTCATCAATATGCCGTCCCAATACTCCGATTGCGGGGTGGCCTGTGAAGCTATCTCATTGTGATCCACGATGGAGCCCGTGGCTGAAGCAGTCACCTGAATGGCCGTGCCCGGGGTGTGAAAGCGGGAGCTGCTGATCCGGCCGCGAGCCCCGGTGAGCTTAGCCGCCCCGCCGTTGATCACGTCCACACCAATCACCCAGGCATCGTGGCCCTGTATTTCCACCTTGGTCACCTTGGCGCCCAGGGTGTTCCTGGCCCGCACGATGACCGGCTCTCCCTGGCGGCCTGAGCAGGTGACGATCAGTTCGCCATACTCGCCGTCCTCCAGGATGATATGCTCCCCGGGCCGGGCCGTTTTGATGGCCGCCTCCAACTCCTCCTGGGAGGATACGCTGATGTGGCGGACGGCTGTGGGCAAGATGCTCAAATCACTTGCCGGTGTGGCCGCCGCCGATACACAGGTGGTAGTAAGGACGAAAAGCAGCATCCAACAAATCATAATAAAATGAATGCGTAACATCACTCCACATCCTTTCCTAAACAGATACTTCGGGTTCACACTCCGGCTTCCTTTTTGTTGGCCGGGGTGAGGAAGCGGTTGGCGCGAATTTTACAATTGGGTGCCAAAGATGGGTAAAGTGGGCCAGGAGGAGTTGCGGAGGAGAGGGAGCGAGGAGAGGGAGCAGGCCGAAAAAAGCCGGCTTTTTCAGCCGGCCATCTCTTTGGCTACCTCCACCAGGGCTATGAAGTTGCGGGCCGCCTGTTCGGTAAAGGTGCCGGAGGAAGTGCCTCCCAGAATGAAACCGTCCGGGCCGGCTTCTTCGATTCTCTCCCTGCCGAGCTTCCTGATCTCCTCTTCCGGCAGTTTGCCCAGCACTTCCATGTCGTCCAGGTTCCCCACCAGGCACACCCGGCCGCGCAGCCGTTCTTTGGCTTCCCTCAACAACACGTCGCCGAACGGCGGACCCTCCAGCGGATCGAGCGAATCGATCCCCAAGCCGGCCAGAGCATCCAGGAACGGCATCATATTGCCGTGATTGTGATAATGGGCGATCACCCCATATTCATGCATCAGTTTGATCTGCTCGGTATCGAAGGGCACCAGCAGTTTATCGACGGCGGCCGGCCCCAGCTGTTCGGTGACATATTCCCCGCCGATGATGCGAAAGACATCGACGCCGAGGCGGCAAGCCTTCTCGGTGAAGATCATCAGGCGCTCGAAGGCCACTTTAGTCAGCTCGATCATCAGATCAGGCTCATCGGCCCAGAGAAGGCAGAAGTCCTCCGGCGACAGGATAGTAGCCGGCAGGCAGACGGCGTTCATCGTGCCGGCTACCACCAAAGCTTCATCCTTCACTTCAGCCCGCCAGGCATGGAACCTGTCCAGATTAGGCTCGACGGGTTTGAACGGTATGCTGAGATATTTATGCACATCGTCGGCATTTTTGCATAAAAATTCCACCCGGCAACTAGCCACCTCGCTCTTGCGCAGGCGCTCTACCAGGTCGCCGTGGGGGGTGTGCAGGATGGTGACGGTGTCGTTGCCCTCTTTCCTGACTTCATATTCAGCATTGGCGTTGCCGAAAGGGTTGCCGATGGATACGGAAATGAAAGGATCGGTTTTCGCTAACAGCTCCTTGACCAGGTCGCTTTGCGGATTCAGAGCGCCGAAACCCCATGGCGCCACCGGCACCCGGTCAGGTTTTCCCCTCTTTATGGCGGTCAATAGGCGTTCGCGGGAAGTCATCGATAACCCTCCTATGCAATTCCCCGTATGCCCATGGCTTTCGGTGGCCGGGACGGATATCCTGCCAAGAGCCGATAACCCTTTGAACGAGCTTATTATTGTTATCCTTCGGTATAGTCGCCATCACCGGAGAGGTTTTTGGCCGCCGTGCCCTAATATAGTCCATAAACCTTAAGTTTTGGGGAGGAGTGTTTATATGCCGGCTGATGCGACTGATGCGGCAAGGCCTGTTATCACCATTGACCAGTATAAGCCGCGGAAGCTGACCAAGGTGAAAAGCACCACCATACTTCGCGCCAGGTTCAAGGCGGTGGAAGCTCATAATCATTTCAGCGACCGCTACGATGTGGCGAAGCTCCTCGCTACGATGGATGAGTGCAATATCGGTGTGTTCGTCGATTTGTCCGGCGGCTGCGGCGATCATCTGAAAAGGCGCCTTGAGCTCCTGAAAGAGCCGCATCCCGAGCGCTTCGCCGTCTTCTATACCCCCGAATTCAGCCAGGCAGACCGCCCCGACTTTGGGGAGACTGTTGCCAGGGAGATAGAAGAAGCTTCCCGGGCCGGGGTTCAGGGGGTAAAAATATTCAAAAGCCTAGGTCTCAGCCATCGGGATGCGGCCGGTCGCCTGTGGCATGTGAACGACCGGCGCTTTGACCCTATCTGGCAGACGGCCGGTGAGCTGGGCTTGCCGGTGCTGATCCATGTGGCCGACCCCTGGGCTTTCTTCGAACCCCTGGATGAGCATAATGAGCGCTACCTGGTTTTGCTGAGGAATCCCAACTGGCACTTTTATGGCGGCGACTACCCCAGGCCCGAACAATTGCTGGCCGAGCGGGACGAAGTGCTGGCCCGGCATCCCAGAACGCAGTTCATCGGGGCGCACATCGGCTCCCTCTCCCACGACCTGGAAGCAGCTGCCAAGCTCCTCGACACCTATGCCAATTTCCATGTGGATTTCTCCGCCCGCCTGCCCGACATCGGCTGTGTGCCCAAGCTGGCCAGGTGGTTTTTCCTGAAATATCAGGACCGCATTGTCTTCGGCACCGACAACCGGCCGGAGCCGGCGGTCTACCGCGACTATTTCCGCCTGCTCGAGACCGACGACGAGTGCTGGGAATACCTGGGCTTTCCGCGCAAGGGCTTCTATTACATGTATAGCCTGGACCTGCCGGACGAGGTCCTGCGGAAAGTATATTACGCCAATGCAGCCCGCTTGATCCCCGGCATAAAGGTCAATCCAGGATCCTGATATTCGCCCCCAGGGAGATGAGGTCGGTGAAGAACGCCGGATACGATTTGGATATATGATCGGCGCCGGTGAGGCGTACCGGCTGCCGGCAGCGCAAAGCGACCACCGTCAACCCCATCAAAAGGCGGTGGTCGTTATGCCCTTCAAGTGTCACCCCGCCGGCATAGCCGGCAGGCTGGCCGCAGACCACGATGGCGTCTTGCTCCTCTTCCACCTCTACGCCGAGCTTTCGCAGCTCGCGGCAGTAGTCGCTGATGCGGTCGGATTCCTTGTACCTGATATTCTCAATATTATAAAATCTGGAGCGTCCTTCCGCTAAGCAGGCGGCGGCCACCATAGCCATCACGGCGTCGGTGGCCTTATCGCCGTCGAAGGCGACGGCTTTCAGGCTTTGCGGGGCAGGGGAGACGGTCACCTTGTGGCCGCTTTCGTCAAAGGTGATGTTGGCGCCCATGGCGGCCAACACCTCCACCATAGCCTGCTCTCCCTGACCGTCGTCGCCGTATAGCCCTTCGATGGTCACTGTGGCGCCGGCTACAGCGGCAGCGGCCATAATGGCGGCAGCTCCCGGCCAGTCACCGGGGATGTGGTAGTCGCCGGCCCGGTAGGGCTGCGGGCCGGGCACCACAAAATGGCGCAGATCGGCATCTGTTTCCAGGATGATGCCGCATTGGGAGAGCACCCGCAGGGTCTGACCGATCAGCGGCTTGGACACCTGCTCGCCGGTGACCGTGATGCGGGTTTCACCGCACAGTAAAGGAGCCAGAAATAGGAGTGCCGAGGTGAACTGGGAGGAGATGGCGCCGGAGACCTCCACCCGGCCGCCTTGGCGTACACCGCCGCCGATGGTGACCGGCAGGCGCCCCTGGTTGGAGGAGACGGAGCATCCGAGCTGGGTTAAGGCTTGCAGGAGATCGCCGTGTGGCCGTTTACCAAGAGAGTGCTCATACGGCGTGACAAAGCGAGTGGGCGCCGGCAGGTGAGCAGCGACAGCCATAAGAAACCTGGCCACGGCTCCGGCATTGCCCACATTCAGCTCTCCGGGCGGCGTCATCCGCCCGTCCGTGCCCTTGATGCGCAGCACTCTCTGCCTGCCCAAGGGCATTGCCGTATCCGGCATTTCCTCTATAATTGCCCCCAGGCGGCGGCAGCAGTCCATCATCACCTGGGCATCATCGATCAGAGCCGGGTTGTGCAGCACCGATTCGCCGCCGGCCAAGGTCGCCGCCAGCACATAACGGGAAGTGTAATTCTTCGAGCCTCCGGCCCAGAGCCGGCCTTTGAGGGGAGGCGAAGGGTGGACAACGACCTCCATGAAACACCAATCCCCCTATCCCATTTAATGTTGGTCCCTTCTTTTTCTGGCTCAAATCGGGAACCTCCTCCTGAGACAACGGCTGATGGGGGACATATGCTGGACAGAGTAGGTTAGGCAACCCTCGCTATTTATCGACGAGGAGGTTGGTCAGGTGGGTATTGAAAGGCGGTTTGTCGCTAATTTATCAGGAGCGAACGTCGTTCCGCCGGTTGTTACCACAGGTACAGGCACGGCCACTTTCCGCTGGGTGAAGCGGCGCGGCCATAAGCATCGCCGCTTGTTGTTCAATGTAACGGTGACGGATCTGCCGAACATCATTGCCATAAATCTGCAATCCGGTAGGCCGACCGAAAACGGTCCCATTATTGCCACTCTGTTTTTGTCCGAGTTGGCCGGCGGCACCATCAGTCCGGATCTGACGGTCAGCGGGAGAATCAGGCAGGCCGATCTGAGCGGGCCGTTTGCCGGCGCCACTCTCAAAAAGTTGATCAAAGCCATGGCCAGGGGGTTAACCTATGTGCAGGTATACACCTTCGACCTGCCCAATGGAGCGCTCCGCGGTCAGGTGATGGAAGTGCCCCCGGTAAGTCTTGATACTATGGATCCGCCTCTTGTGGTTTGGCGCGATGGCTCATGGTCGGAGATGATGGCGGGAATGGGGGAGAATGCCGCCGGTTTCTAACACCCAGGCATCCTGCCCCCTGCTATCCTGTCCCGGCCGGCCCCCGGCCGTCGTCCGGCAATCTGCTATCCGGCCATCCGGCTTTCCGGAGGCGGGCGCGGGCAGTTTATTTGCTGGTCAGCTCTTTGACCCGCTCAAAATACCAGCGGATGCCGTTGTTCCACACGCCCCACTTCGGGGGCCATACGGTCTGCAGGTAGGTGCCGCTGTGCAAGCCCCACGACACGCCTGCCTCGACGGCATACTCAAAAGCATACTGGCCGGCGGATTCATTGAAGAGGATGGGGCGGGGCTTTTGGAGGTACCACTCTTTGGCGCGGAACAGCTCCACTTTCCGGCGTGGTTCCCGGGCGTCGACTTCTCCGCCCTCGATCTTCAGCTCACCCGGACCATGCAGGATGATTAAGTCCGAAACGGAATAGACGGCGTCGATCTCTGCGGGTTGCCATTGTTTTTCACTTAACAGCGCCGCCTCAGAGGTGGAGACATAGATGTCTCTGCCATATTTTTCCTTATAGCGATTCCTGGCCCGGAGAATCAATTCCGGCATCCGCCCCGGCTTCAGGATAGCGTGATGGTAATGATTCTGCATGGTTTCGTTGGCAATTTCGATGATGACGTTCCTGTAGCCGCGCTCGCCGATAAAGTCGACGGCGTTGTCGACGGCTTTTTTAATCTCTTCTTCGCCGGGGAACACCGTATCCTGACCGAAGTAGAAAATCTGCAGGATGACCACCATGCCCAGCCGGTCGCAGGCCTCGATCACGCTGCTGATGCGCCGGGCATAGTTCGGGTCGATGGTGCCGTCGGCATGGAAGCCGGAGTTATGCAGGAAATCCCTCTGCCCGTTGGGGCGGCGGCCGGCACTGCCCTCTCCTTCGGGAAACCAGGGCTTATTCAGAAGGGGATGTCCGCCCTGGAAATTGAGGTTGACGGCTAAGATGCCGTGCTCCCGATACTCTGCCAACGCCTGGATGAAGCGCTCGGTATTGGCGAAGGCCGAAGCCGGAGACTCCCAGCGGCCATAACTGGCATAATCGTTTTCCGGATGCGTGCCGTCGTCGTCCCAATAGGGCTTGATCCCCAGAGTGTCGTCGAAGGTGGCGTTGACGGTCCGCAGGTTAAACAGGAGCCCCTCCACCTTGCCGCACCCTTCATAGGTCGGGCGCCCGTTGATGAGAAATTTGTCGCCGTCAATCTGCAGCCAGGTGCTACCCAAATTATTAATCCTCCCATCGCAGCAGTTGGTGCAGAGGATTTTGGTGTACATTGTACACAAAACACCAACTCCTGTTATATTCCCCCTCAGCCGGCTATTTCCTCTACCCGATGATTATCCGGTCACCTCAAAAGTCGCCAAACCTTCTTTTAAGCCTTCTGCCGAAGCCCTGACGGTTACCCGGCCGGTTTTGTCTTCCAGAGCCTGCACAATCACCAGGCAACGGCCGTTGAAGAAGCGACAGGTATGGCTCTTGAAAGGCTCCAGGCCGGTCTGATCGCCGTTATCCACGACTACCACCACCGCCGGACCTTCCAGGCGAAAGGCTACCCGGTGCAGGGCATGAGGGCACAGATTTCCTCTCGTATCCACCACCTGGGCGGTGATGAAGCACAATTCTTCGCCGTCGGCCTTGATCTCCATCCGGTCCGGCACGAGCTCAATTCTGGCCGGCGCCCCGGCCGTCTCTATTTGATGAGACATGACGGCTTGACCTGTTTCATCATATGCCACCACCCGCAAGGTGCCGGGTTCGTAGGGCACCGGCCACATCAGGCGAAAACACGTATATGGCCAGCCCAGATCGGTCTGGTTATTGTTGCGCTTTATCAGCTTGAGACCTTCGCTTCCCTCGGCTCCGGCGGCTACCGGCATTTTGCGCTGCACACCGAGGGACTTACCATTCAGAAAGAGTTCCGCGGCCGGGAAGTTGGTGTAGCAGTGGACGGGAATTATCTCACCTTCTCTTCCCTCCCAATTCCAGTGAGGCAGAAGGTGCAGAGTAGGCTTGGGCGACCACCGGCTGCGGTATAAATAATACCTGTCTTTCGGTATGCCGCATAAATCCACAATTCCAAAATACGAGCTGCGGCTGGGCCACTCCGTTTTATATGGCGTGGGCTCGCCCAGATAGTCGAAACCGGTCCAGGTGAATTGGCCTAAAATAAACGGGCAAACATCCTGGGCGGCAAATTCGAAATCGGGTGGGTAACCCCAGGAAGGCGAAGAAGTGTCATAGGAGTTGCAGTGCAGGCTAGGCCTGAGGACATCCCGCTCGTCCGCTACAGGTAAATAGTATTCGCCCCGGGAGCTGATGCAGGAATCTGTTTCGCTGCCGTACATGATCCAATCAGGATATTTTTCGTGCAATTCTATATACCGGTCGCAACCGTAATTCCAGCCGGGAATATCGACGGCGGCGGCCAGCCCGTTTTGGATGGCGGCATCGATCTGGTTGAAACCGGCGGTCACCGGCCGGGTGGGATCTTCTTCATGGCAGATTTGGGTGAGGAAGCGGGCTGTTTCCGCCCCGTGCTCCCACCTTTGGTCGCCCACTTCGTTGCCGATGCTCCACATGATGATGCACGGGTGGTTGCGGTCCCGCCGGATCATGTCCCGCAGATCCCGCTCGGCCCATTCATCGAAGAGTATGTGATAGCCATTGTCCACCTTTTTGACGCGCCACTCGTCGAAAGCTTCATCGATAACCAAAAAACCCATCGTGTCGCATAGCTCCAGGAGTTCGGGTGCCGGAGGGTTGTGGCTGGTGCGAATGGCGTTGCAGCCCATCTCCTTTAATATCTGCAACTGCCGCTGCAGAGCGCACCTGTTGATAGCCGTCCCCAACGCCCCCAAGTCATGATGCATGCACACCCCTTTGAGTTTGAGATGGACATCGTTGAGGAAGAAACCTTCCCGAGCATCAAAACGCAGGCTGCGGATGCCGAAAGGCACCTCATAGCGATCGACAGCCGCCCCATTCACCTCTATCTCTATTACAGCTTTATATAATTGCGGGTTTTCCACCGACCAAAGCTCCGGCCGGCTCACTTTGATCTGTCGGCGGCAGGTGTAGAGGGAGCCGGATGATGTTGGCTGTTTCTCTGCCCGCACAACCTGTTCTCTCTCCCGACCCACGACTTCATCGGCGGGGTCCAGCACCGTGAAAAGGATGGTAATATCCCGGTCTGCCTGCTCCGCCCGATCTGCCTGGCCAGCGTGGTTCTCGCCGGCGTTTTCAGTCCTATCCGCCGGGCGAGTCCAATCGGCCACCTTCACCTCTATGTCGACCAGGGCTTCATCTTTGGTTATTACAGGTGTGGTTATAGATACTCCCCAGGGGGTAACATGAACCGGATCCACCACCACCAGGCGTACATGGCGATATATGCCTGCTCCCGGATACCAGCGGGAAGCGCATGGTTTGTTGTCCACGCGCACCAGGAGGGTGTTGGTACCGCCGAATTGCAAGTGGGCGGTGATGTCGATATAAAAAGAGGAATAACCGTAAGGCCGGCCGCCCACAACCTGACCGTTAATATAGATGGTGCTGTGACTCATGATGCCGTCGAATTCGATATATATGCGCTTCCCCTCCCAGGCGGCGGGGATGTCGAGCTTCTTTTTATACCAGGCTATGCCGACATGCGGCAGCCCGCCGGTGCGACCGGTATGATCGGCGGCTTTGCGCTCGCCGTCTTCAATGATCGCCAAATACTGCAGATCGTTATTCCGATCAAACGCGCCACCTATTGCCCAGTCATGCGGTATCTTCACTTTTTCCCATAAGCTATCCTCAAGGATGAGAGCGCTCTCAAGCGGCATATCGGCCTTGCGGAATAACCAATCCCGGCGCAACCAGTAAACCAGTCGTTTTCCTTCCTGCATCATCATGCCATCACCATCTCACCATCACCATCATCATCCATACTGTATTAAGCAGACGGCGCGCCTTTATGCCTTTACGGCGCCTTCATGGTAAAGGAGGCCTGTCCCAGCTGTAATTCGTCTCCGCCGAGGTGGGGCCCCTTGATGGTCAGCCGGAACCAGCCGATCTGCTCTGCCGTCGTCTCATCAAGCGGAGCAATGACCCCGCTCAGCTTCCACATCACCCGCTCTGGCGACGACGACTCGACCAACTCAGCTTTAAATGGTTGCTCCCGCCACCTATGACCGTCCGGGGAAATGTGCAGTTCGATCTGGTCGTTGAGCCTGAGCGGGTCGTCTGCACCTTTTGGGGCATATATGGTCAGAGCGAAGGAGAATAGGAGCGGCGTCTCCCAGATCAGGTATTCAGGATCGGCGGTGGTTCTTACCCGCCGGCCTTCGTCCCCGTAAAACAATTCGGCCTGTTCTGCGGCGTATTGCCAGCCCGGGGAGGTGGCGCTCGTTTTGGCCATATCCATGATACCGAACCAACCCATCTCCTTCGGCGGATCGATGTCGTCGACGAGAATTTGCCAGTTGTGGGTGCGGAATCTGACTGAAGAGCGGGAGAAGTTCCCGGCATCATCCACGGCGGTAATTCCCAGGGTATGCCAGCCATCCTGCAGGTTTGGAGTGGCGATGACGAGCTCGCCGGCAGCAGGGGCGGCGGCACCGAAATAGAGCAGTTCGTGATCTAAATCTATGGTGACGCTACCCAGCCGGCGACCTTCAGCAGGGGTCACTTTGGCGTCCACTGTCAAAGAGCCTTTATATGGCCTGGTATCGGCCACAGGCTGCAGGATCTCGATCAGAGGCGCCAGCCGACGACCGGTGGCTACGGTGCGGATGATCAGCCCACCTTTGATCACCAGAAGCGGCCGGCTTAACACACTTAGGTCGGCCATAGGGTCACCGGCTACCGCGATCAAATCGGCCAGGTGACCGGGTACCAGGGAGCCCACCATGTGGTCTATACCCAAAGCGGCGGCAGCCTCGCTGGTGGCGGCTTTGATGATCTCAAACGGAGTCAGTCCGGCTTCTTCATGGAGCAGGTTGATCTCTGCGGTGGGAAAACCGGGATCCATGTTGCGAACGCCGGCATCATCGCCCAATGCCAAGCGGCCTCCCAGCTCGTGAAAACGCCGGACATTGGAGTAAAAAACGGCCCGCTCCTCAGCCCCGGCCAAAGATTTCTCGGTGACAGCCAGAGTGGGGATAATAAACACATTTTGTTCAATGGCTTGCCGCAGCAGCTCATCGGGCACATGATCCGCCGGCATATGCGCCAGGCAGTCGACACCGGCAGCCAGGGCGAGGGTCATATCTGCCACAGTTTCCACATGAGCCAGCACCCGGCGCCCTTTTTCGTGAGCTGTGGCGGTGATGGCCTGGAGTTCGGCGAGCGAAAGGGCGGGTTGTTCCGGTGTGGAAGTGAAAGTGGGAGAGGGAGTGGGAGTGGGAGAGACGACGGCCACCTTTACCAGGTCGGTTTGATATTCATCGATGAGAGCGGCGATCTTCTCCCCGGCATCTTCCACTCCCTCCACCGGGTAGGCGAAATCCGGTCCCCACACAGTCTCCGGATAGCCTCCGGGGGCGGTAACGAGAGGGCCGGACATCACCAAGTGAGGTGAAGCACGCTGGGCGAAATAAAAGCGGGCGATATACATCAGAGGCAGCGGCGTGGCCAGATCGGCCACAGTGGTCACACCCTGCCTGGCCCAAGTGGCGCCATAGGAGAAGAGCTGGCCAATGGCATGAGCATGGGCGTTGATGAACCCGGGCAGGACGGTGGCATCGAGGGCATCGAGGATCGGTGCATCGGTACCTACAGGCATCTGGTGTCTGGGAACGATGTCGGCGATACGGCTGCCCCGGATGAGAATGGCCACATCTTCCACCGGCTCACCGCCTAAACCGTCGATCAGCCGGCCGGCCAGGACGATGAGATCGGGCGGCGGTTCGGCAGCCTCGGCCTCACCCGTCACCACTACGGGCGGGATTGTGATCGGGATCATGATAGCCCCCGAAGGCCCGACAATCATCTCCCCCAGAAAAAGCAGCGCGGCATATAGCAGCACCCTTAGCAGCTTCGCCAAACAGAAATCTCTCATATGTTATCTCCTTGCCTTGCCGGCCGTTTACCTATGGCTCTATGGTTCCGTAATCCGGGGCAAACACCTTTAATCCGAGACGTATCATCCCAAAATGTTTTCCGGAATGAACTTCCGGCTTCGTTGAGGCTTGTAAACCCTCGTATAGAGCAGTGCTTTATGGTATACTACGATCTGAGTGAAGCTAGGATTCACCTTTCGGTGGTTTCCGATCATAATAACGAATAAAGGAAGGGTGCCGGAGAGGTCTAACGGAGCGGTCTTGAAAACCGTCGCAGGCTCACGTCTGCCGGGGGTTCAAATCCCTCCCCTTCCGCCATGTAGTACTGGTAGAGCGGCTGCCGATGAGGTGGCCGCTTTTGTTTATATTGGTACCCGAGGAGTTTATCTGGTTCTGTGATGCAGACTCCAGTTAGACAGATATAGAGGGAACGCAGGCCTTCAGACGAAATAAGCACGTAATCAGGCGTATGGGGTCATATAGCGGACCTGGATCGCAGGAAGGAGGCAGGATTGCCGTGGGATGCATTGCTGTCGTGACGACCACAGCAAGCCTGGAGGAAGCGCGGGCAATCGGACGGGCGCTCGTCGAGAGAGGCCTGGCGGCGTGTGTGAACATCTCGGAGATCGAGAGCTTTTATGTCTGGGAAGAGGCTGTGCAAAACGAGAAAGAGTATCGCCTCGTGATCAAGACAACAGAGGAGCGCTACCGCGACGTCGAAAGTGCCATCAAAGATATGCACTCATATACTCTTCCCGCCATTTATGCCTTTGATTTGAAGTATGTGTATGAGCCCTATGTCGAGTGGATCAGGAGCAATTCGAAGGCCGAGACTGTGCCGGGACAGTTTTGAGGCACTGGGAATGCTGCTGACTGCAGACGGCATTCCCAATGCCCACCTTGGCTCCGGCTCTCGGTCCTCAAAGACTGGGTCCATTGGCTGCTCTCATTGCCAAAGTCGTGTCGGCACGCGTGAAGCCATTCCCAGGAGTTGATTTCATTGAGTTCGCCGTTAGCCGTTGTACAGACCGACTTCACTCTGCAACAGCACTTCCACCGAATGGCCGGCGAACTAGGGGCGAGTTGTATATGACCGTGCCAACAGGTCAGAACCTTGAGCAGTATAAACGCTGGATAAAAACAACAGAGTCTGATCTAAGACATCGGGACAAACCCTTAAGAGAGCTTCCTCCTAATGTCGGGAACTACGTTTGTATCATATTCAGTCATCTTTGAATCCAAAGAAAATTGGTTTTTGCCGACGATCAAGTGAGCAAGGCAGCCGGTTATTGATGGCATTTAACAATGATCTGGCGGCATCGCGGAACTTTTTCACCGGCGGTGGTGTCAACCTGACAATATCCCTTTCCTCGCCGAATTCGTATGTACCTCCCGCATACAACATCAT
>DULU01000035.1 GCA_012840225.1 Bacillota bacterium | reverse complement strand
GGCCATCCTCTTCGACCTCCTGTTGGTTTTGTCTTCACAACTCAACCATTACCAGGAGGGGGATGGCCTTTCCTACTGCTTCGCCACCCTGCTTCTCGAATTTACACCATCATACTGGACGCTACTGTAGCCGCAAGGAGTTACCGACGTGATCATATTGATAAACATCTGCGGTGGATTGGCTATATTTCTATACGGGATGCAACTTTGTTCCGACGGCCTGCAGAAATCGGCGGCCGGCGGCCTGAAAAACATCCTCACCCGCCTGACCACGAACCGCTTCATGGGCCTTCTGACAGGCATTATAATAACCATACTGTTGCAAAGCAGCACCGCCACCAGCGTAATGCTGGTCGGCTTAGCCAGCGCGTCCATCCTCAATCTCACCCAAACCCTGGGGGTCATCATGGGAGCGGACATCGGCACCACTGTGACCGTGCAGCTCATCGCCTTCAATATATATGAATATGCTCTGATCCTGGTCGGCCTGGGATTTTTCCGCATGCTCACTGCCAAAAAGCAGAAAACTCGCTTCCTCAGTCAAGCCGTGTTGGGTATAGGTTTGACCTTTTTCGGTATGAAAATCATGACGGATGCGATATATCCGCTCCGCGATTCCGCCCTCTTCAGGGAGACGATCGTCAGCTTTGCCGGCAATCCGCTTCTGGCTTTGTTGGTGGCCACCCTCTTTACCGTGGTGATCAACAGCAGCGCCGCCACCATCGGCTTGGCCTTGTCCCTCTCCACCCAGGGGCTATTGCCTCTTTCGGCAGCTATACCCGTTGTCCTGGGAGCCAACATCGGCACCTGTTCCACCGCCATCCTCTCCAGCCTGGGGGCTCCCAGGGAAGCCAAGAGAGTAGCCATAGCGCGCTTGTTGTTCAAAGCGGCCGGCGTGCTGGTGGTCTTGCCGTTAATTAAGCCTTTTGAACAGCTGGTGGTCATGACCGCCGCAGATGTGCCCAGGCAGATCGCCAACGCCCATACCCTTTTCAATGTGGGCAACGCCTTACTATTTTTGCCTATCACCAACTTGTTTGCTGCTTTCGTCAACCGCTTGGTGCCGGAGGATAAAGGCAGCGCCTCGCTCTCCAGCCCGCGCTACATCGACCGCTATGTCATCAACACCTCATCCGTGGCCTTGCAGCTGGCGGAAAAGGAAGTGCTGCGCGTCGGCGACATAGCCATCGGTATGGTGGCCTCCATCAACCAGTTGGTAAACAGCGGCGATGAGGAACTGATCGCCGACACACTGGCCAAGGAGACGGCCATCGACAACTTATATGTAGAGATAAGCAACTATCTGAGCGATGTCTCGCAAAACCCGCTGACCGCCGCAGAGTCCAGGCAAACCATCGCCTTGCTCCACGTGATCAGCGAGCTGGAACATGTCGGCGACTGCGTGATGAAAATCGCCATGATGGCCCAGAAAAAGGTGATCGGAGGCCTGGCTTTCTCCGATCCGGGGCGTCAGGAACTGGTGATCTATCAATCGGAAGTGCAGGGGTTATTGGCCTCGGCCATCAAGTCGTTTGCCGGTCCCGACAAGGTGCTCGCCAGACAGGTGCTTCAGGATTATAGTCAACTGGCCGCTCAGGAACGTGATCTAAAAGAAAGCCACATCACCCGGCTGCGTTCCGGCTTTTCCGAATCACGCAGCACCAGCTCCATCCATCTGGAGATCATCAACTGCCTGCGCCGCATCGCCGATCACGCCGCCGGCATTGCATATACCATCATCGACCAAGCCTTCGCCCAGTCCTGGTCGCTGATCCAGCAGACCGCACAGGAGACCGGACAGATGCATAGACTGCAGGAACAGGAAACCGTTTGAGACATATGTGACAAAAGACAAATGTGCCGGGGGAGAGAATTAACCTGCCCCCGGCTTTTTGCTCTTTAGCAATCTACCGACCGTTCTTATTACTGCAGCTCTACCAGAGCATAGGATTCATTGGCGTTCCAGAAATACATGAAGGGATAATAATGGCTGGAATTGGCCTTGTCGTCCTTGTTGTAGCGGTTGTTGATGCCGAAAGCCATCTCCAACTCGCTTCCCTGTTGCAGGCTCTCGCCCTTGAACAGCTGTACATAGTCCTTGGCGATCGCAATCTCTATGACATAAGCAGTGCTGCTCTTGGAAGCGCCGACGCGCACCGCACCATCCGGCAGGGGAATCATATCTACCAGGTTGATCACTCTGGCCTGAGCTTCGTTATTGGCATTCAGACCGGCCGTGATCCACAGTTTGCCGAGCCACAGTTCCACGGAATCGTATTCGTCAAGCCTTTCGTCCTCGGGGACGAAGAATTGCTTTCTGTCGGTGACATTTATAGCAACATATACCCCGTCGTCATTCCAGAAAACCCTGGCTTCACCCGACACATCATTGGTGGAACCAGGAGACTTTTCATTCATTCTTCTCGGGATTTTAATTACAGTAGCTTTCGACCACATCGCTTCAGTTGTTTTGCCATCGGTATTAACTGCGCCTTCTATCTTTGGAGCCTTGAATTTCTCCAGCCTGATCGGGCTTTCTTCCGCCGCCAATGCACCCAAAGAAGAAAAGAGGCAGATACCTAAAACCGCAGACAATAGAAACACCAGTGGTCTTCGCATATATACCATCCTTTCGTGGTTTCACAGCGTACGATTAAAATTATACTAGAGATTCCGCCCTAAGGCCACTGAATATGATGGTTATTGCTATGGAAATAAGCGGAGCGGCAAAGGTTTATATATATTTGAACCTCTGCATACATTATCGTAATTGCTGTATTACGAATAATGTTATAGTGATAAGGGAAAAGCGATGCCGAGGAATGGGAAAGGGATAAGGGAAAGGAAGGATAACAGCAATGAGCCGAGAAAAGCTGGCCATCGATGGGGGAACACCGGTAAGAACGACGCCGCTGCCGAATCCGTATCTCGGCGCGAGCGTCCTCGGGGAAGAAGAATTAAGCCTTTTGAACGAAGTGATCCGAAATAAAGCGCCCTTCCGTGCATATGGCGCCAATCCGCCGCACATGGTGAATGATTTCGAAGCCGAAGCGCGGCAATATTTCGGAGTACGTCATGCTCTGGCCACAGCCACCGGCAGCGGTTCTTTTTATTGTGCCATGGCCGGTTTGGGTATCGGTCCCGGAGATGAGGTGTTGATCCCCTCCTTCTCCTGGCACACCGATTTCGAGGCGCCTGTGTTGCTCGGCGCCACCCCGGTTTTTGTGGACATCGACAGATCTCTCAATATGGACCCGGACGACCTGGCCAAAAAGATCACGCCGCGCACCAAAGCAGTAATTGTGGTGCATTTCCAGGGAGCGGCCGCAGATATGGATCGCATTTTGGCTCTGGCCCGGAGCCGGCAAATTATGGTCGTGGAAGACTGCGCCCAGGCCTTTGGGGCTGAATATAAGGGCAGAAAAGTCGGCTCTTTGGGTGATGTGGCCTGCTTCAGCTTCCAGCAAAACAAAGTGCTGGTCACCGGGGAAGGCGGCTTGCTCCTCTCCAATTCGCCGCTTGTTTTTGAGCGGGCGGCGCGTTATCACGATCTGAGCTTCCTGCGGCCGGCGCTGGCCGCCCAGTTAAGCGAGGGACCGAAGGAGCAGCCCTTCTGCGGCTTACAGTTTCGCATGAACGAGTTCACCGGGGCGGTGGCGCTGGCACAGATCAGGAAAATAGACCGGGCCGTCATCTCCATAACCAGGGCCTACCATAAGAAACTATTGAGCTTGATAAGCGACCAATGCCCGGGCTTGGTCATGCGCCGTTCCGCAGACCCGGAAGGCGATGCCGGCATCGCCTTCTACATGGATCTAGGCACACCGGTGCGGGGACGATGGCTGAAAAAAGCTTTGGCGGCGGAAGGAATCCGGGTCGGACCCTCTTCTTCCTGCAAAAACCTGCTGCAGGATGCCTTTATCACCAGCAAAAGACTGGCCCACCCGGCATTGCCGCCCTTCGGCGCCGACTGGCCGGGTGAGCATGTGGTGTATAGCCCCGAATCCTGCCCAAATACCGACGATATCCTGGAATCCCTGGTATGCGTGGCCATGTCACCTAATTACACCGAACAGGATATCGAAGACATCGCCCGCGCCATCATCAAGGTTTGGCCGATGATTCCGGAAACGGAGAAGGAACTGGTCTCGTAAATCGCTGCTGCGGGGAGGTCACGTGCCACAACGTGACCTCGCCTAGCGAAGAGGATGTAAGGAGCCTTGTTCTGGGCCAGATCGTTTACCTGACCGGAAAGTTCTATACCGGCCGCAGCCTCTTCCAGAAGAGAGTCTTGGAAGAGAACATCATGCCTCCCATCGACTTTGCTCACGAAAACGTCTTCGTTCATTTAGGACCGGTGATGAAAGAAGTCGGCGGGGTCTATCAGGTGGTCAGCCTAATTTTCCTCGGGCATTCGCAACCATTTTGGGCCGAAATTGCCCCCCTCGACGATCCCTCGCCCAAAGGACGACATGGTTATCCCACGGGACTGGTGCGCGAAGAAGGAGCTCTCCCCCGCCTCATGCGCCGTCACCCGAACCTGCACGGTGATCTCTCTGCCCGCAGCGGGTTTAATGCCGTCAACCGCGACCCGGAGTATGGGGCGAGGTTCCTGGAAGAGTTCCAGGACAGATTATACTTCGGGACCGACATCGTCAGACCAGGTCAACACACCCCGCTGGTCGACTACCTGACAGGCGAAATTCAACCTCTGAATGAGTCTGAAAGAGTTTTCCTACAGGCGATTTTTCTCTAAACCGTCCTTTTTGCCCCACCACGATGTTTGCCGCCGAAAAACACCACCCGATATACTTAATACACCTTGAAACGGGAAAGGTGGTGAACTTGCCGTGGATGGGGAGCAGAAATTAGACCAAATGTATGACATGGTGGTTGAGCTCATCCGCTCTAATGGTGAATTTCGCAGCCTGATGTTGAGTCAATTTGAAACCTTTAAAAAAGAAATCCACAAAGAATTAAAGGCAGAAATACAAACTTTGCGCAAGGAGATCGACGCTACCAATGCTGCGATAAAACTCCTGCGTGAAGATAGCAACGAGATCAAAGCCGAATTGGTAATCATACGCAACGAGTTCGGCGAATTCAAGGACGAAATGAAACTCATGTTGGAAAGATGGATACGAACCTTCCGACTCGGGAATTGGAGCAAATCAGACGCGATATTACCGGCTTGATTCGGGACTCCGGCATTCGGGAAAAGGAAACATCATATCGCCTGACTCAACTGGAAACACGAGTATCTGAAATAGAAGCTGAATACCAGGCGAAAGGCAAAAAGGATTGATATATGGCAACTCGGTGAGGGGACCATCGTATGGTTCGTTTTCAAGGGTGTTCATCAACGCGCCTCGCAACCGGCTGCCTTTGAAAAGAAATCAAGGACGAGCTTTGATCTTATCGAACTCCTCCAGCAGGTTTTGCACTGATTCAATCTCCATCTGCAAGCGGGATTCACGGGTAGCCGAACCCATGTGGGGGGTGAGGACTACATTGGGCAGCTCGGTGAGGGGACCATGGTATGGTTCGTTTTCAAAAGTGTCCATAAACGCGCCCCGCAACCGGCCGCCTTTGAGAAGATCATACAAAGCCTTTTCATCGACCAGGCGCCCGCGGGCGCAATTGATCAAAACGGCGCCCTCTTTCATCATGGTCAAGCGCTCTTTATTCAAAATGAAGTGTGATTGCGGCGTATAGGGAATATGCAGCGACACAATGTCCGAACGTGTTAACAGATCCTCCAGAGAAGTGAATGTCACCCCATGCGCCTCGGCGAATTGATGATCGGGCTGAAGATCAAAGGCCAAAAGCTTCGTCCCAAACGGCTGGAGGAGGGTGGTGAGCACCTTCCCGATACGCCCCAAACCGATCAAGCCGATTGTCTTGCCGCGCAAAAGAAGGCCGAAAGTTTGGCGCCATACACCCTGGCGCACCAGGCGATCATTCTCCGAGACGCTGCGCAAAACATCAAGGATGCCGGCGAGGATCAGTTCCGCCACAGCCTCCGGATGACCGGTCACCGTGTGGCGCACCACAATGCCCAGTTCCCGGGCGGCGTTAAGATCTATGTTGTCGATACCTATGCCGCAACGGGAAATCACCTTAAGAGAGGTGGCTTTGGCCAACACATCGCCGGTGAGCGGCTCCGTGCCGGCTATCAGCCCGTCGACACCAGGTAAAAGCTCTTTCATCTCCTCTGCCGTCAATTTGCGCTTATACGGATTGGGAAGGTAGACTGCCGGATAACTTTTCAACAGATCAACAGGTGAGCTGTCGATTTCACCGAAGGTAAATGATGAAACGAGCACTCGTGGGATGGACAAGATATCACCCCTCATCAATTTGGCGGCTTATTTATTCCGAAAGGAAGTACGGCTTTGATCACGGAAAGTATAACATATCAGGCAAACATAAAGGAGTAGGTCAGATGGCAAATCGACAAGAAAAGCCAAATGTGGTGGTGTTTTTTACCGACCAGCAGCGGTGGGATACCACCGGAGTGCATGGTAACCCGCTAAACCTGACGCCCAATTTTGACCGCATGGCGCAGCGCGGCACCCATTTATATAACGCCTTCACTCCGCAACCGGTGTGCGGGCCGGCCCGGGCCGTATTGCAGACCGGCCAATATGCCACGGCTGTCGGATGTTGGAGAAACGGCATCCCGCTCCCGCCGGACAGTCGCACCTTGGCTCATTATTTCGGCGAGGCCGGTTACCATACGGCTTATATAGGCAAATGGCACCTGGCCGACGGCAAAGGGCCGGTGGCGTCCGAACAGCGCGGCGGATATCAATACTGGCTAGGCGCCAATGTCCTGGAGGCAGTGTCGGATGCCTATAATGCCATTGTCTACGACGGAGACAACCGGGAAGTGAAATTGCCTGGTTACCGGGTGGATGCCTTGACGGATGCCGCCATCCGCTATATCGACGCTCATCAAAATGAGCCGTTCTTCCTCTTTATCTCTTATCTTGAACCGCATTTTCAAAACCATCGCGACGACTATCCGGCTCCCGAGGTGTATAAAGACTGCTATATCGGCCGCTATACCCCACCGGACCTGCAGGTTTTGATAGGCAATGCCCCGCAGCACCTGGGCGGCTATTACGGCATGGTGCGGCGCCTGGACGAAGCGTTGGGCCGCCTGCTTGATGCCTTGCAAAGCCTGAATCTGAGCGATAACACCATCGTGGTTTTCACCACCGACCACGGCTGTCATTTCCGCACCCGCAACAGCGAATACAAGCGTTCCTGCCATGAAAGCTCCATCCGCATCCCCATGGCCATCCAGGGACCCGGTTTCGACAGCGGCGGCCAGATCCGTGAGCTGGTCAGCTTGATCGACCTTCCTCCCACCTTGTTGGAAGCGGCAGGCATACCCGCTCCTCCGCCAGGCCAAATGCACGGTCATTCCTTCATGCGGCTCTTGCGCGGCGACAGGAAAGGCTGGCCGGACGATGTGTTCATACAGATCAGCGAATCTCAGGTCGGCAGGGCCATCAGGACGAAAAGATGGAAATACGGCGTGACCGCTCCGGATAAGCACGGCGGCAAATATTCCTGCTCGGATGTGTATGAAGAAGAGTACCTATACGATTTGCAGGCCGATCCCTATGAGCTGACCAACCTCATCGGCTGGCAGTCGCATCAGGAAGTGGCTGCCCGTCTGAGAGAGAGGCTCCTCCGGCGCCTGGCCGAGACCGGGGAAGGACAAGCGGAAATCCGGCCGGCACCGGTGCGCAAGAGCGGCCAGCGCCGGGTTTTTGCCGAAGAAATCGACGCCTGATCATCACCTGGCGAAAAAAGCGGGAGAAAAGGAAAAAGCGGGAAGGTGAATTGATGTGCTGCAATTAAAAGGAGTCAGCAAAAGCTACGACCGGGGGAAAACCTGGGCGGTCGACAATTTAAACCTGGAGATAAATTCCGGAGAGATATTCGGTTTCTTAGGTCCAAACGGTGCAGGCAAAACCACCACCCTGCGCACCATAGTAGGTCTTTTGCCTCCTGATCGCGGCACTATCGTCTTCGACGGCATCGATGTGTGGAAGAAACCGCTAGTAGCCAAGCGGCGCATCAGCTTCCTGCCCGACAACCCCAACATATACGATCGCCTGACAGGGTTGGAATATGTGCGCTTCATAGCCGATGTTTACGGCGTACCGGCCAAAGAGCGCCGGGAACGCCTGGAAAGGCTGCTCCATATCTTTGATATGGCCGCCGCCGCTCCCGACTTAATCAAAAGCTATTCGCACGGCATGCGGCAGAAGATCGCCTTGATCGCCGCTTTAATTCCCCAACCCGACCTGCTGGTGCTCGACGAGCCGATCACCGGTCTTGACCCGCGCTCGGTGCACCTCTTCAAAAACCTCCTGCACGAGCACTGCCGGGCCGGCGGCACCGTCTTTTTCTCCACGCACATATTGGACGTGGCCGAGCGGCTGTGCGACAGGGTGGGCATCATCCGCAAAGGGCGCCTTATCGCCTGCGGCACCATGGAGCAGTTGCGCCGCGACAGGATGGCCGATACCACGTTGGAAACCCTGTTCCTGGAGCTGACCGAGTCCGAAGCCGAGACCACAGAAACGGAGACGGAGGCGGAAGCAGGGAAGCGAGAGAGGGAGAAGGAGAGGAGCCGTGAAGACAAATGAAAATCTTTCTGATTCTCCTCGGCGTTTTTCTCAAACAGCAATTCGGCCTCTCCGCCGCCTATGACCGGTATGTGCGCCGGAAAGAAGCTCTGTGGCAGCCCTTTTTGGCGCTGGCCGGCTTCATCGGGGTGGGCTACCTTTTGCTCACGTTTTACCTGCGCTTGCTGAACAGCTTGCATAATGTGTCGGTGCAGCTCAACCAGCCCGGTATGATCGTGCTGCTCGGGTTTTTGCTGGCCCAGATGATCGTGCTGGTTTTCGGCCTGTTTTACCTCATCTCCATTTTCTACTTCTCGCATGATCTGGAGCTGTTGGTACCTTTGCCTATTCCCCCACAGATCATCCTGGGGGCCAAACTCGGTTTGGTGGTAATTTCCGAGTATCTCACCGTCATACCGCTGACCTTGCCGCCGCTGATCATTTATGGTCTGAAGCAGGAAGCCGGTCTCCTATACTGGCTGCTCTCTCCCATCATCATGCTGCTCTTGCCGCTGCTGCCGCTGGGCTTGGCCGGCATAGCGATCGTGCTCCTGATGCGCTTCACCCGTCTCGCCCACCGCCCGGATACGGTGCGGGTCATATTGATGCTGATCTTCTTTGGCATTACTATTGCCGTATCATCTATTTCCGCTTTCTTTGACTCGCGCGGTGTCGTTCCGGACGAAGTGGCGCGGCTCCTGTCAGGAGGACCCAACAGCCTCTTGTCCATCGTCGGCCGCAGGTTTCCTCCGGCACTCTGGGGCGCCTTGGCTTTGGTGGAACCGGGGGCCAAAGCCGGACTCAATCTGGCCATGTTTCTCCTGATCACCGCCCTTTCCCTAGCCGGGCTGTGGTTTGTCGCCCGACACTCCTTCTACCAGGGACTGCTGGGCAGCGGAGCTGTACCGAAAAAGAAAAGCCGGCAGGCATCCGGCCCTCTGGAACGGGAGATGCTCATCTCCCCCCGGCCGGTTTTGGCCGCCCTGGTGAGCCGGGAATGGCTGCTCATCATCCGGAACCCCATCTTCGCCATGACAGCCGCACAAGCTCTGATCATCCCTCCCCTGCTGTTGTTCATTGCCGTTATATCAGGGAACAGCCTGGCCCAATTGCGCCAACTCGCTGCCTTGCCTGAATTCCAACTCTGGGGCACACTGGGCTTTGCCGGCCTGGTGGCCATCAATCCCATTATTGCCTCTATTCCGGCCACTGCCATCTCCCGGGAGGGCATGCTGTTTTGGATATCGCAGGTGATCCCGGTAGCGCCACGGATCCAGCTTCTCGCCAAACTCGTCTTCACCTTGGTGATCGCTGCCGTGATCGGGGCGCTGATGGCTGTGGTGCTTATTCCGCTGGGCTTGCCTGCGAAAGCCGCCGGCATCGGCCTCATCCTCGGCATCATTTTCGCCGTGCCGCTGGCCGCCCTCTCCATCGCCGTCGATACCCTGTGGCCCCGCCTGAATTGGGTGAGCCCCCAGCAGGCCATGAAGGGCAACACCAACAATCTGATCGTCATGGCTCTCATCGCCGGCCTCGCCTACCTCTTGATCCGGGCCGCCCTTTTCATGAACAAAAGCGGGTGGGATATGTCGTATATTATATCTGCCATGGGGATCATCTTTCTCCTGTTGGGCGTCGGCGCCATAGCCGTGATGTATCGCCTTGCCCCCCTGCTTTACCTGCAGCAATCTTTCGGGATCGGAAAAGGAGCCGAAACGACCGCTCCCGCCAGGGTGAGGGATGGCGGCAAATTGCGCATCCGGTTCTCATTATGGGATCTCTTCTACCGCTACGGGCGCATTATCCTGACCGGCCTGACCATCATCGGTCTGGCCATTTTCCTGGGGCGGGAGTTTATTATGGGAGTGACGCTGGAATATGAATTCGGCCCCGACTACGTGAAATTCCAAAACGTCGTCATACCCTACGAAGAGCTGGTGGAAGTCCGCCTGCTGGAAGAAGTACCGCCTTTATCCAACCGGGTGGGCACATCCATCGGCAATTACCGTTCGGGCACCTTTACCGTCGAAGGCATAGGCCGAGGACGAGTGGTAGCCGACGATCGCACCAAGCCGGCTTTGGTGTTGTTCACCAATAAGGGATTTTATATCATCACCCCGGATAATGCCGCCGAACGTTATAAGGAGATCATGGAAAAGACGGAAAGGATGGCCGAATGAGGTAGCTGCGGCGGAAAAGTCGGCATCAATCATCAGAGCCGCTGCCGCAGCTCATCATGGCTTTGCTCACCGCTTCCCACAATCCGCCGAGGTAGACGGCTCCGAGAGCCCGGTCGTAGAGACCATAGCCTGGGCGGCTTCGTCCTTCTTCTCCCCAGATCATGCGCCCGTGGTCCGGGCGGATATAAAAGTTAACTCCCACATCATGCAGGGCTTTTACCACGGCGTACATATCGAGTGAACCGTAGGCGGAGGGATGAGCCGTCTCGACAAAGGAATGCGGCCCGGCCTGTCCCAGCTTGATGTTTCGGGCATGGACAAAGTGGATGCGCCCCATGGCGCCGAAACGGTAGATCATGTCTACCACATCGTTTTCGGGTGCGGCCGCCAGGGAACCGGTGCATAGGGTGATGCCGTTATAGTTGCTTGGGTGAAGGCGGCACAAGCGCTCCAGGCTTTCCCGGCCGGTGATGATCCGGGGCAGACCGAATATGGACCAGGGCGGATCGTCGGGATGGATGGCCAGTTTCACGCCGCTCTCCTCGCAAACCGGTATCACTTGGTGCAGGAAATAGGCCAGGTTATCCCATAGCTTCTCGCTGTCGACGGTCTCATACTGTTTCAGCAGCTGTCGCAATCCTGCTGCGCTGAAAGCCGTGTCCCAGCCAGGGAGAGACAAGTTGCCCTCCTCAGGCTTCATGGCGTCGATTATGGTCTGATCATAGGCCAAAGCCGTGGAGCCATCTGCCCCCCTAAAGCTTAAGTCGGTGCGCATCCAGTCGAACACCGGCATGAAATTGTAGCAAACCACCTTGATCCCGGCCGCACCCAGGTGGCGAATGGTTTGGCAAAAATTGGCGATCAGCTCGTCGCGCCCTGGCGCCCCCAGCTTGATCTCTTCCCGCACCGGCACGCTTTCGATGACCTCCAAGGACAAACCGGCGGCTTCCACTTCTTTCTTGAGCGCCAGGATCGCCTCAAGCGGCCACACTTCGCCCGGCGTGATGCCGTAAAGCGCCGTCACCACACCCTCCACCAAGGGTATCTGCCTGATATAGCCTAAAGGCACCGGATCTTCACGGTTATACCAGCGAAACACGATCTTCATATTACACCTTCCCCTTCATCCGCGAGCGGCAGCCAAGCCTACAAAACCTTTATATGCTTATACAAAGTGCGCCCTCCACCTGCCCCGGATTATAAAGGTGCGGTCAAAAAGCGGTCGAAATGAATAGATGCTCAACTGCTTTTTTCATTTATATTTTCATCTTCATCGTTTTGGGGGGAAGCAACCATGGATTATTTAGGGAAAAAATACACCAAAGAGGAGTTGCTGCAAAGGATAGGGTGCCTCGGCCAAATCGGCGGCACCCGGCACTATATACTGGACGAAGGCCGCTCCCGGGGAGTACGCTGCATTGATTGCGACACCGGCTCCGGCCTGCGCTTCACCGTGGTAGCCGACAGAGGTATGGACATCTCCCTGGCCTCATATAAAGGTATCAATCTGGCCTACCGCACCCCGATTGGCGAAGCACATCCCGCTCATTACGAACCCGAGGGACTGGGCTGGCTGCGCACCTTTTTTGCCGGATTGCTCACCACCTGCGGTCTCACCTACCTGGGACAGCCCGGCAGGGACGGCGATCAGGAACTCGGCCTGCATGGGCGTCACTCCTGCCAGCCGGCGGTGCGCCTCAACGACCTCTCCCGCTTCGAAGGCGACGATTATATCATCGACCTCACCGGAATCGTGGAAGATGCCGTCCTTTTCGGGGACAAAATCAGGTTGACCCGCAATATCCGGTGCAAAATGGGAGAAAGCTCGATCCATATCACGGACAAAGCCGAGAATTTCGGTTACCAATCCGCCCCCTTCACCATCCTATATCATGTCAATCCCGGATTTCCCCTTCTGGACGCCTCCGCCCGGCTTTACCTCACGGCCGCCAGCTGTGAGCCCTGCGACGAACACTCCGGACAAGGTATGGCGGACAGGTTTTCCTTCAGCGCACCGGTACAAGGCTTCCGGGAAATGAACTGGCTTTATACCATGAAAGGCGATGAGGGCGGCAAAGCCCATGCCCTTTTTGCCAACGCCGACCTGGCCGGCGGCCTGGCCCTCCATCTGGCCTTCAACCCCGGGGAACTGCCGTTTTTCAACGAGTGGAAGATGCTGGGCCAGGGGGAATATGTAGTCGGGATCGAGCCGTGCAATTCCCCCTGCCGGAATCGGGCCAAAGTGAGGGCAGCCGGTCTATTGCCGATGCTGGAGCCGGGCGAAGAGCGCACTACCCATCTGGAAATAGCCGTGGTGGAAGGAGCAGACCGCATAAAGCAGTTGGCCAATGCCATAGAGCTGGTATAAATTACCATATGTGTTAATGATCTCTTAATGGAAATAACACATTTACGCCTTCTCCGGCTGTTATGCTATAAATGCCTGGAAATACTTACCCCAATAACACAAGAAGGAGGCATGCGCTAGGTGAAAAGGTTGTTGGTGGTTGGCTTGGCTATGGGCATGCTGCTGGCCATATCCTCACTAGCCTTTGCCGAAACGACATCACCGGCGGAGCTGACGCCACAGGTCGAGCAGACACGGCAAACAGGGCCGACCGACCGGATAGCAGCCCTCGAAGCCGAAATAATGGAAGGAAGAAAGGAGTTGATCAGAAAGCAGGTCGAGGCAGGACTTATCACTCAGGAGCAAGCCGACAGGATACTGAATCGGCTCGAAAAGAGGGCGGCTCAGGCCGAAAAAACCAAACCAACAGCAGAGGAACGCAAAGAGTTGGCCGAGGCCTACAGAAAACAGCTTCAGTTGCACAAAGAGTTGATAAAAGAAAAGGTCAAGGTTGGTATCATAACTCCGGAACAGGGGAGAAATCAGCTGAGGCGGCTTGAGCGTCTCGAGAATTTCGGCCTCTATCGGCAGCGTATGTTATTCCAGCGCCGCCAGGACCGGTGGTTCAGCAACCGTGGTCCGGCAATGGATCGTGGCCTTGGCAGAGGAATGTGGTTCGGTCGTGGTCGGGGCATGATCTTCGACCGCCAGATGAACCGGGATTTAATACAACGCTATCGCAGCGGAATTCCATTCCGCAAAAAATAAAACAGCGAACTTGCAAGAACCCCCCACATAACCCCCCGTACCAATTGCGAAAGCCCCGCTACCTGGCGGGGCTTTCGCTTGGTGCGCCCGAGAGGACTCGAACCTCTGACCTTTTGGTTCGTAGCCAAACACTCTATCCAGCTGAGCTACGGGCGCTTGCCGCTAAATCAGTATAACACCCCTTGCGGAATGATGCAATAGCCTGTTTTCGATCTCTTTGTACTTGTCAAGGTGCTGCCCGTGCAGGTGTGGAGCGAAACGGCTCCTTATGTGAGATGCCGGAGCCTTGTGGACAACCTTCCACTACGCTTCCGGTTGTCCACACCTCCACAAACCTCTGACTACTTGATATTTCATGTTTGATCGTAGTTTCAAAAGGGATAGCTGATCGTCACCGCGCGCTTCTCTTGTGCCGACTGCACAATTGCATTACATACAGCAACTGTAGCGGCCCCTTCACGGCCATCGGTAGGAACCGGTTTATCGTTAATGATACAATCGACAAAAACACGGATCTCGCTGGCTACATTGTGACTGTTTACTGCTACCGGGAGCTGCATCCCCACAGTATGTTCTGAACATTGGGGGAATACCCGCCCGTTCTCGGCAATGCGTTCCTGGTAGATGGTAATGAACGGACTGGTGTTGTCCGCAATGATTGTGCCTTTGTTTCCATAAAAAACGGAACGCATCGTATAATTACGTTTACAACCTATGGAGACGAACACCTTGCCGATCACATCCTGAGGGAACCGGAATATCGCCACACTGCAGTCATCCACCGGCCATGTAGTGAGCACTTTATGGTTGGCGTAGGCGGTCACTTCTGACGGATTTCCTGCGATCCAGCGCAATAGATCCACTGCGTGGCATCCGCCTCCGACAACAGGATGACGTAAGTTTACGGGATCCTTGCGCCACTCGCCCACTCCGGCCGAGTTGGTATAATCATGCGCATATTCGGATTCAACGAAGAACAACTCACCAATACGCCCCATATCAATTAAGTTCTTCGTTAATACGAAACCGGGAGCGTAACGGCATACTTGCCCTACCATCAACTTCTTTTTGGCCTTTTCAGCCGCGGTGACCATAGCCTTGCATTCGCCTACAGTCAAAGCCATTGGTTTTTCGCACAAGACATGCTTCCCCGCCTGCAAAGCAGCAATGGTCTGCTCAGCATGTAACTGATCAGGAGTACATACCACCACCGCATCGATGTCTGTGTCAAGCATTTCCCGGTAGTCTTTAAAGAAACGGGGTACGCCTAGCATACCAGCTACTCGTTCCGCCTTTGCCAGGTCAATGTCACAGATGGCTTCTAACCTTGCATCATTGTTAGCCCGGATGGCATCCATATGCACACGCGCCATTCCGCTCGCCGATATCACACCGAAACTAATTTGTGGCATTGTTATCCTCCTTCGTACATTATTATTGCAAAGTTTACCTCTCACGATATATTGTCAATATGACAGCGATAAAGTCACCTCTATGGGGAAGAGGTGGCTTTATCGCTTGCTGAGGTTTCAATACACACTATTTACTCGGCATTTGGAAGCATCGGTCGCCGTTTCAACTGGTTATATCGGCATCAGTACTTAATAAATTTATCTCCCGGATAGCCGCATATGCTGCATTTATCAGGAACGGATTTTTCAATATTCCCGCAGATCGGGCATAGGTAATAGAACACTTCTTCCGTCTGGTCAAGATTATCCAGAGCATCCTGATAGAGCCGGGCATGGACCTCTTCTGCTTTCATGGCAAAAGTAAAGGTTCTCGCAGCTGCTTTGTTCCCCGCCGCTTCGGCTTCCTTTACAAAGTCGGGATACATATCCTTATACTCATAGGTCTCTCCCGCCACTCCATCTTTCAGGTTATCTGCTGTGGAACCGATTTTACCGGCCACCTCAAAATGCCTCAGGGCATGAATGGTTTCTGCATCAGCTGCGGCTCTGAACAGTTTGGCTGCATTGAGCTTGCCTTCTTTTTCGGCCGCTTTGGCATAAGCCGTATACTTTCTATTGGCCTCGGCCTCTCCGGCAAAGGCCTTCATCAGGTTTTCAAGTGTTTTGTTGTCGCTCATGATCAGCCCTCCAAAATATAAAATGCCCCATTTATCGTCTTTCTCTGCGAAGGCGGAATTATTCTCCATCCCGCCCAGCCAACGCTTCTGCATATGGGTAATTCAACCAGTGATCCACCAGCTCCATAGCCCATTTGGGAGCGGAGCCGAATTCCCGGCGGATTATGCGTTCCATACCTCTTATATAAAGCTCCCGGTGCGCTTCCGTAAAGAACAAGTTCTTTATGCTGACGGCTCCTCTTATATTACCGTTTTGTATGGCCGCAGCGCTGCGTGTCAGCAGTGATAGCAGGCCATCTATCCCTGTGTGGTCAATAAAGGCATCCCAGGCCGCCAGCACCGTAGCAGGGTCTTTGAGGAGGTCGGACACATATTGCAATTTCTGGTAAAGTTTCGTCCTGACCGGTTCCGGCAGCATCATCAGCCCTTGGCTATCGATCAGATATGGAGTTAACCGGAATCCTTCCAGACGGGCTCCGGCAAAATCCAGGCTGACGAGCAGGCCGGTATGGCGGTAAAAAGATTCTGTATCCTGCCAGAAGACAAAGTTGCCTAAACTGTAGAAGATCGGGACGCCATCAATGAATTCGATCCCCTGCGGCACATGAGGATGATGAGCCACCACGGCGCTGACCCCTGCCGCAGCAATTCTGCGTAATCTCTCTACCACATAAGGAGGCGGCAGGGGTGTATGCTCACGTCCCCCGTGAAAGACCACCAGCACAATAGAGGCTTTGGCTCTGACTTCTTTGATTTGGGCGGCTATGGCGGCATCGTCCAGGCCGTATACCCCCGGTCCGCCCCGCACCGAACGGCATTCTTCTCCTTCGGCACAGTTGATGATGGCCACTTTTACCCCTTTGAGATCTATATACAAAGGAGCCGCCGCCTCATCCCAAGACATGCCTGCCCCCACAGTTTTCAGCCCGGCGTTGTGCAGCACAGCGATGGTATGAGCCAAGCTGGCGGGACCAAAGTCCATGGTGTGGTTATTGGCCAGACAGGCCACATGAAACGGCACTGCGGAAAGCGCCTTCACGGTCTCCTCACTGCCCCGGAGATTGGGACCGCCTTTGGGAATGGGCTCACCCACCTCTCCCAATACCCCTTCCACATTTACCAGAGACAGATCACTATTCTGCAGGGTGGGAAGCAGATCGCCATATATAGCGAGGGGATTGTCCAGCAATATTTTTTCATACATCCGAATCGGCGCCCAATCGGCGGCAATCGTAATGCGCAGGCGTTCACCAGACTTGGCTTCTTCTGCCTTTGCCTTCCAGCTTCCGGTTTTCCAGTCGATGATCATGCCGCATCCCTCCATCGCTGCCTGTGAATGGATTGCTACAGTGACTATGGCGTTTTTTTCCAGTTAATCCACAAATTCACCGGTTTCAACTATTCGCCTTATACGGCCGGAGTCCTATCTGATCCTTGAGGGAAGCCATATTCGCCACAACCTGCGCCGAGACATTATTTGGCATCAGGCTAAAGTCACTAAGGGGACTCTTCTAGGCGATTTGGGGAAAGGATGTCGCAATCCATTTGGGGTAACTTCGATGCAAAACGCACTAAAATCGAAAGGAGAATATTTGATGAAAAGGCCCGGGTTAGTCGTATTAATTACACTGGCATTAACTTTGTCAGCATTCCCCATCGCCATTGGATCCGCCGAACAAATAACCATCACTGTCGCTGCCACATATAAGTCCGAGATGGATGCCTATATGGCAGATTTTTATTCACGGTATCCAAACATCAAAGTGGAATTTGCCGGTGCCGGTTTTACAAATCCCGAAAAGATATTTACCCTGGAAGCCGCCGGGACACCCATGGATATTTATTATGTGCGCGGCACCGAAATACACATGTATATCGCCAAGGGTATTCTGGAACCGATAGATGCGTATATCCAAAAGTATAATTACTCGATAAACGACTTCGTGGCCCAAAGTCTGGTTTCCGTTCAGGGACAGGATGGAAAGCTTTACGGTTTACCATATGACATCGGTGTTAATGTGCAGTACTATAATCGCGACCATCTGGCAGAAGCCGGGGTGGCTGCCAGTTTTCTTAATAACTGGACGTTCAACGACATGAAGGACTTGGCTCATAAACTTATGCGCGTAAATGCCGACGGCCAGGTAACACGCGTCGGGTATACCCCTGTTAACTGGAATTCATGGTCATTTGAGGGTAACTACCTCGCCCCATGGGGTGCCAGGATGTTTAGCGACGACGAGTCATCTCTTTTGTTAAGTGAACCGGCGGCTTTAACGGCGCTAAGTTGGTGGCAACAAACTCTGCAAGATCCTGCCATAGTCGTAGGCAAATCGTTTCCAAAAAACCAAACGAGTTTAGCGGTTGCCGGCATTTGGGAAATCGGCAGCTACAATGCTGTAACCGGGCTTGATTTCGATTTGGGACTCCTACCCGTCGGTCCTGCTGGTCGCTATTCATCATTTCAAAGTTCCGGTTACGGTATTTCGAGACAGTCTAAACAGAAGGAAGCTGCCTGGATCTTTCTCAGTGATTGGATGGGGCCGCGTGGCATGGAGCTATATTGGGCAAAGACAAAAATGCCTGCCAGATGGTCCGCCATTAAGCACTTTGCCGAGCTGTTCTTAAAGGATAAGAATATGTCGTCTCTTGAGCAAACTTTAAGCATCATGTTACTTGGTCGGCCTGTGTTTCCTCCAGGTGAAGCTTTCTATACGCAAAGCAAAAAGCTATTCAGCCAATTTTGGTCGAATGAGCTTTCACCAGTACAGCTGGCTGATAGTGCCGCATCATTATTCAGCAGCATGAAATAGCAACTGTAATCGCTAACAGGCACAAACTAAGGCCCCACCCCCAACTGATGATCATTCATCAAGAGGGTGGGGCCTTTATTTGCTTAATACATTAGTCTTAAAACATTTGCAATGCGGCGATTTCTCCTGTCTCGAGATAGAGTATGGCAAGCATCAGATACCCCACCCCGTCAATAGCATCATACCACTTAGCCCCGGTGTGCCCCACCAGGAAAGGTGGCCGCTCAAGTTGCGCGATAGCCTCTTCGGCCAGACACAAGGCTGTTTGGCGATAGTGACTTTCTCCCGTCATTTCGGCATATAGGGCAAGATAGGCTATCATCCGTCCGTAATTTTCAGCATATCGCACTTGATCATCTGGATGGTGGCAGGCTTCTTCTTTTACTATCTGAGCCAGGCGAGCTGCACCTTCTTCAAAAACCGTGTCTTTTGCCAGGTGATCTAGCGCCGCCATGCCTAATAGCAATGGATAATCATGCGTGGGAAATAAATACTCCCAGGGATTGCTATAGGTTCCTGGTTGGTAAAGAGTGCTCCGTTTTGACAGATCAGGAGTTCCATCAGGTTTCAGCCGCCCAAAGAACCGATTTATACGCTCATCATAGCCATATTTAAAATATGCACCTGCGGCCTTAGCCGCCATCTCACGCCAAGAGCGACATATAGTCTTTATCTCCGGTCGCACCGGCTCCCGCTCGATCCAGCGACAGGCTTTTTCCAAATAGTGAGCCCATAATCCGACTTCTGTAGTGGTGACTGAGCCATCCCAACGTGTAACCGTAGGATTATTGATAATTAAACAAGTATCTTCGTTCCTGTGTTGATAACTGTATCGAGCCATTTTATCTGCTAGTTCAATCAAGCCTATGTCTCCGGTTTTACTGTACAGAAAGGCTAGACTCTCGATGAGAACTGCTCCGGCCTCAAGAAAGGCACATGAACGGTTCTTGTCGGCATGGCGATTAAAACCACCATTCTGAACATCAAAAAGATGCCACTCGGCTGCCGCACTGATAGCTTTGGTCACTGCTTGAGGATTGACGCGGTACATCTCATCCCAAGCTGGTGTATATGGACGCATTTCATGCAGACCGGCATGCCGAGCTGGATCGACAGGTTTTATCTGTTCGCCGAAGCCGACATTACAATCCTGATAAGCGTCATAAAAATAATGATTTCCCCATATAAAGACCCCTGACGAACTGGTACAGTGCTGCATGAAATAGGCCATATAGTCATCAGCCGCGCGAGCGTAATCAGGTTGTGATGTTACCTTGCTAAGCAGGTAAAGAGCTTTAAGCGTAGGTTGATCCCAATAGACGGCGCAACCCTTCGGGGCATAAATATACCGGTATGCTCTGTGTTTAAAGCCCGCAGGACGTGTGTCATCTTCCGGATAACTTCTTGTTACCGGATCGATAGTGGCCATAAACATGGGGGTCTTCACTGGTCCGTAATGGTCGGTGCCGAATTCGATCAGGGCATCCGCATGGGCGATAATATGCTTAATCATTTGACATACACCACGCTCATTTTCTGGTTAAAACCAGCATATCACGGGTTAACATCAGCAGACAGTCAGACCGGCGATTTTGGGAGATAATACGTCGTTTGAGAGCAGGAAGTAGTCCGACGATGGGTCAATCTATCATAGGGGATGACCAGTATGGCGTATATAGGTGCTATTTCCTCCGATAAGAAACTGCAAATGCATCTGTGGTGGGCAACAAAGTGGACCATGCCGCCCGGCTGGAAGCGAAGCCGTCCATTGCGTCGTCCTTATACCAATGTCTGGTATGTCCTCTCAGGACAAATGGGAGTCGATCTAGGCGACCAACAGGTAGACTTATCTCAAGGAACACTGGCTATCATCCCTCCCGACGCACCAAGTTCATCCTGGAACTCAGGAAATGAAACTTTGGTTTACCTTTCTTTAGGTAGTGAGATATACGTAGATGGCATCGATACAATGGCCGGCCGGTCGGCAATGATATTTAGACAACCCTTGCCCGAAAGGGTAGTTGAACTGTGGCAAATGCTCAGCAAACTTACCGATCAAGCAAAAGAAAACCTCGATTCTTATCTGGACCTGCGCATGTCAGGTATACACCGTCTTATATGGGCTGAATTGATAAAGGAAACGGGACTGAACCTGCTACAGAAGCCCGGAATAGTTGATGTGAGAGCTCATGAGGCGGTTACCTGGATGAGGCAGAATCTGGACAAAAACATCAGCCTTGATGATGTCGCCTCCGTCGTGCATGTCAGTCCCAGCCATTTGCGCTTTTTATTTATGAAATCCTTCGGCCTGTCATTTCGCGATTTATTAATCAGCATGCGTATCAGAAGAGCTAGAGCGCTTCTTATAGGTACGCAGCACACTATCAGCGAGATTGCTACTCAAGTGGGATACAATAATGCACGTCATTTCAGCCGGGCATTCAAAAGAGCCGAGGGATTGTCTCCCTCGGCTTACCGCGACGCAGGTATTCAGGTGACACGGTGAAAACCGGACTCTAGCACTCCTCCACGATGCTCCCGTCCGTGGCGATGATCGTTACGTGCCACGGGATCAGCCGACCGCTCTTGCGCAGGGCCGACTTAACCATCTCCACCAGGCCACCGCAACAGGGCACTTCCATTCGCAAGATGGTGATGCTCCTGATTTCATGCAGCTCAAGTATCTCCGCCAGCTTCTCCGCGTAATCATAATGATCCAGCTTTGGGCAGGCGATCAAGGTAATCTTTCCCCGCATGAAATCCTCATGCATACCGGCATATGCATATGCAGTGCAATCGGCGGCTATCAGCAGATGAGCATGATCAAAATACGGCGCATTTACCGAAACCAGCCTCAACTGGCAAGGCCACTGGCGCAGCTGAGAGACAGCAGCCGACCGCAGCGATGCCTGTGCGCCATTATGAGCAGTATCATCTTCCTGCACAGGCAAGCGGGTGGCCGGGCGGAAGGCCGGACGGGTGGCTGGGCAAGTGGTCGGCTTTATCTCCCGGGCTGCAGTGCCGGGACAACCGCATTCCAGCTTAAACCTGGCAAAGGGCGGTGATGCGTTTTCCAGGTCTGGTTCTATCGGTGTAGCCTGTGATTTCTTTTCCAGATGCTCCTGCACAGCCGCTTCATCATAGGGAGCGGCCTCCCGTTCCTCTATGATAATCGCCCCCGTGGGACACTCAGGCAGGCAATCTCCCAGTCCATCGCAGTATGATTCAGAAACGAGCTTGGCCTTACCATCAACCATCTGCAGAGCACCTTCATGGCAAGCTGCGACGCAAAGCCCGCAACCGTTGCATTTTTCTTCATTTATATGGACGATCTTCCGTCTCATTAATCCCATTCCCTTCACACTCTTGTTCTGAAGGTTCCAGTATAGTAGGATCGAGTCAGGAAGTCGGTAACCATGGTTACAAACATCGGATGAGTATTTCTGCGAGGAGTTATCATTTATGTTTGAGGCTTTTGGACAAGCTCTCATTCGCTCTCCCCTTTTCCAGGGGATCAGGAATGAGGATTTATCTTCGCTGGTGAAATGCCTGCTCCCTAAACGCCTCGATTGCCGGCGAGGCGATTACATCATTATGGCCGGCGATGCCCTGGATAGCATAGGGGTGGTCGTGACGGGAAAAGCTGCCGTGATCAAGGAGAAGGTTACAGGGGAGCGCATGGTGATGACCATACTTGAGCCCGGTGATCTTTTCGGCGAAATGGTGGCTTTTGCCGAGGAGCAGCCTAGATGGCCGGCAACTGTTCAGGCGCAGGACGACTCCACCGTGCTTTTTATCCCCAGGGAGAGAATCGCCGGAACGTGCGGAGAAAACTGCCCCTGGCATCAGATCCTGATCAGGAATATGCTGAGGATCGTTTCCGAACGGGCATTGGTGCTCAACCAGAAGGTAAATTACCTGTCGATAAAAAGCTTGCGCCGGCGGATCTGCGTCTTTCTGCTGGATCACTATAAAAAGAAAGGGCAGACTACCCTGAAACTGCCATTGAACCGCAATGAAATGGCCGACTTCTTAAGCGTTGCCCGCCCGGCTTTGTCAAGGGAACTGGGGCGGATGAGAGAAGATGGTCTGATCGACTATCATCTCTCCACATTCCGGATTTTGAATATTGACGCTTTGCAGAGGTATGCGGAATAGCGAGGTGAGGAAATGAAGGTCACACCATCCTACCGCAAACTTTGGGCCGACGGGGAACTGGCGGCCAGAGCTGAGGAAGCGCAGCAGCGGCTTGAGGCTTGCGACATGTGCGCCCACGAATGCCGGGTCAACCGGCTGGAAGGCAAAAAGGGCTTTTGCCTGGCGGGTAATTTGATCGAGATTTCGAGCTATGGTCCCCATTTTGGAGAAGAAGATGTCCTGGTGGGCAGACGGGGCTCAGGTACGATCTTCCTTACAGGATGTAATCTGCGCTGCATCTTCTGCCAGAATTACGATATCAGCCACCTGCGGGACGGTTATCCGGTCTCTCTGGAAGAATTTGCCGCGATCATGATCCGGCTTCAGGACAGGGGGTGTCATAATATTAACCTGGTCACCCCGACGCATTTCCTGCCGCAGATATTGGCTGCGCTGGAGCTGGCGTGCCCGGCTGGGCTCAGCATACCTCTGGTTTGGAACTGCGGTGGGTTCGAATCGGAGACGGCTCTGCGCTTGCTGGATGGGGTAGTCGACATTTATATGCCCGATGTTAAGTTCAGCGATTCTGCCGTGGCCGCCCGGCTCACGGGAGCGCGAGGATACTGGGAGGCAGCGCAAAATGCTCTCCGGGAAATGCACAGGCAAGTGGGTGATCTAGCGGTTGACAGCGCCGGGATTGCCTATCGGGGTCTCCTGGTTCGTCACCTGGTGCTGCCTGGTAATCTGGCCGGAACCGAGTCTGTTTTGAGGTTTATCGCAGAGGAAATCTCACCTCAAACATACGTCAACATCATGTCACAGTATCATCCGGCCTACCAGGCACATCTCCACCCTCCACTCGACCGCCGAATCACCCGGCAAGAGTATATGGAAGCGCTGGAGATAGCAAAACGAGTGGGACTGACAAGGCTGGCGTGATAACTGCAGGATAACGAACAGCTCCAGTGGCTACCGGAGCTGTTAGGCGGTGCGGTATTCTTGTCTTCCATTGCCTACTGAGAAGAGTATTTTTCAGTCTATATCCTCCGGAGCAAATTCGAGCTTCAGCACCATTACAGAATCAGCGAATTGATCCACAGGCAGTCCTCTCACCCGCAGCCAAGGTTTTTCCCGCCAATGCCACGGGGTGACATCGACACGTGTTTCAAGCTTTTCGCCGGTGTTCAACACTATAGCTTTCTTCGGCAGGACATCGATCGGCTTCAGGATCACCGCCGTACTTTGCGGATCGCGATACAGATGCACATAAATGGTATTTCCGGCCCGGGTCAAAAGGAAATCATCGCGCCTGGCCCGCTCCACCGAGCCGGCTTTGGCTATTTCGTCGGGCACCACCAAGTGCGAAGCAGGCACCGTACCGGTGAAAGCTTCCTTGACCGACTTATACCACTTTCCGATGCGTCGCAATAGCGCTATGTCCATGTCGGCAAAGCTCCCGTCGGCTTTCGGCCCCACATTGAGGAGATAGCTGCCGCCCATGGCTAATACTTTATCGATGCTCTGGATGAGATACTTAGCTGTATAGTAATCCTCGTCTTCCTTGTATCCCCAGCTCTCCCTGCCCAGGGACTGACAGGCTTGAGTGGGACGTGAGAATTCCTGCCCATCGGGAACATGGCGTTCAGGGGTACCGAAGTCTCCTCCATCGGGACCGCGATCGTTGATTACCGCCTTGGGTTGCCACGAGCGGATCATGGCATTTACTTGCGGATCATACCACCCCAGAACGTTTACATCCCAGAATATCAGATGCACCTCGCCATAGTTGGTGCAAAGCTCCCGCATCTGATTGACGACATATTCGAGATATGCTTCCCGATCGGGACAGTCTGTCGCCCTTGGCCCGAACATCTCATGATGTCGTCCCTGATTGGGGTAATTCGGGTGATGCCAATCCGGAATGGAATAATAGAAACCGAGAGGTATGTTTCTCTTATGACAGGCATTGGCCAGCATTTCCACGACATCGCGGCCAAAAGGCGTGTTCATCACGTTATAGTCGGTATAACGCGTGTTCCACAGGCAGAAGCCATCGTGATGCTTGGTGGTGAACACTATATATTCCATACCTGCTTCTTCCATGATATCCAGCCAACGATCGGGGTCAAAGCGGGTAGGGTTGAACGAATGCCTCAATTTCTCGTACTCGGAACGTTTCATTTTGGTTCGCCAGAGGATCTGCTCGTGCCAAGCCGGAATGGCATAAAGTCCCCAATGCACGAAAAGGCCGAACCTTTTCTCAAAGAACCAATCCCTGGCATCGTTGAATCGTTTATGCAAGGTAAAACACCCCCGTCAGGATAGGTCGATCAGGATATTAACAGGAAACCCAATGTCCTGATTCCACTGCCACCGGTTTGGGTCCTTTGATCATCCGTTCTTCCACCGGGCCTGTGGCCTAGCCTGACTTTATCCCGTCAGATTGCACAGCTCGGCGTATTGCCGCCTTATCTCCTCCGGGCTGGCCGTACCGGTCACCCCCAGCTTCTTGATAGTTATGGAGGCGACCAGATTGCCGAAGAAAGCCGCTTGCTCCGGAGTAAAGCCGCAAATCAAACTGCAGGTGATGCCGGCCATAGTGGCGTCGCCGGCACCGACAGTATCCACGGGTCCGGCCACGGGAATGGCCGGCACTACCTGCACCACACCGTCACCGGCCACCAACTGTCCCGCCTCGCCCATGGTGATGAAGGCAGGACGTTTGTTTTCGGCAGACAAGGCCAGAGCCGCTTCCTGCACCGCCCGGCGGTCGGCCACCGTACGGCTCCCCATGAGTTCGGCGGCATTGCACTTGATGATGGTGCTCCGGAAGGAATTGATGTGGCGGCGGGAGTCGACCAGGATAGGAAGATGAGGATGGGTGGTGATCAGCTTGCCAAGAGCCGAGCGCATAAGCTGCGTCACCACACCGCAGTCCATCTCGGTCACCTGGTCGAGCACTATGACGGCATCGACACTGCCGGCCAGAGCAAACATATTTTCTATGAGGTGCTCCTGCAATTCGATAGGTGTGGCGGTCCAGTTTTTTATATCCAACCTGTTGATCTCTTTTTCTTCATCGCCGGCCTTTCTCATGGGTTTGCAGTATGTAGGGGTCACGCGCCGGCTGTCGACCAAGAGGTGGGTGATATCCACACCGCTTTGCTTCAGGGCCCTCCTCAGCTCATAGCCCTCGCCGTCGTCTCCGGTAAAACCCAAAGCCAGCACCTTTCCTACACCGAGCGCCCTGAGGTTGTTGGTGATGGTGCCTGCCGCCCCGGGAGAGATCCTTTGCCCGACCACCTGGTAGGCCACCAGATTGGTTTCCAAAGACAGCTCATCCCTGGCCGCATCGATTATCAGATATCTATCAAGAAAATAGTCGCCGACGACCAATATGGTCTTATCTTTTAGTTGCGCCAAGAGGTTATCGATTTGCCTTCCGGTCAGCAATGGTGTCATTCGTATCATCCCATTCCTTAGCATCAATGCAACAGCTTGGCGGCCAGGTTGGGAATGACGGCGCGGTGATCGCCTTGTATATAATAGCTTTCACCGCCGTCGGCCACCGTGCGCACCAGTATCGTCTTCCAGGGCCGGAAATAATAGCGATGGTCCTCCTTGGTGGGCTGGTTGCGGTAGTCTTCTGCGGGCAAGGGATACAGGTCGCACACGGCCGTCGTGAAGTGCCTGATCTCCTTACCCTCCTGTCCGGCGGCATTGCGGGCCATGGACAAGGCTTTGAGATACACTTCCGGCCCGGTAACGGCCGACCCGAAATTGATGAACACCCCTCCCTCCAGCCTCGAGACCGAATGAGCAAATACCAGGAAGTCGTGATATGAAGCCGCACCGAGCACCGCCCCGTCGCAGGAAGGATGCTGGTGAATGATATCGCAGCCAATGGAGACATGCACGGTCACCGGCACCTGCAGGCGGTAACCCGTCGCCAATATGCTGTTTTCGCTGTGGGGAAAACGCCTGGCGACGATCATGCGGCCGACGGCTTCACCTAAACCCAGGCCGTCTTTCAATCCTTCGGCAGCTGCCAGGTTGATGTCGCCCGTCTCCTGCCACATGCCGAATTCGCCGGTACGGATGTAGCGGGCTACACTTTCGGTAGTGGCGCCGATCAGGGCCAACTCGAAATCATGAATGGCCCCGGCACCGTTCAGGGCACAGTGCGTCACCCAGCCTTGCTTCATCAACTCGATGACGAAGTTCGATGCCCCGGCCTTGATGACATGGGCACCCATCATGAATATCACCGCCGCCTTCCGCTCCCTGGCCGCCCGCATCCGCTCGGCTAATATATCAAGGAAGGGATGAGAAAACGGCGGTATAGGATCATCCAGCTTAAGCAGGTGACTTAAATCCATGTCATGAACTCTTTCGGAGAGGGGCTTCAACTTGAGAACACTGCGGTCGAAAGTCGGAAAAGGCATAGCGATCCCTCACTCAGTTTTTTGTTAATTGCTGCCGAAGAGGTAATCCATGATTTCTTCCAGATTTATGTAATTGGGGATGACGACATCGGCGCCGGCATTGATCAAGCGGTGGCGCTTCCAGGTGTCTACCTCCATACAGGCGAGCTCATCCGTGGCCACGCCCACCGCCATACCCCCGGCCGCTTTCACATTCTGGATCTCCACATAGCCATCGCCTACACCCAACAGATTACAGCCCGAATAGTCATGTTCCGCCAGGATTTTCCGTATGACCATTTCCTTGGAAAATGATTTATAGTTGTCCAACGCGCCGTAGATATTCCCGGCAAAAAATGAGCTGATGCCAAGCAACTCGGCTTCCTGGCGCACATAGATTTCATCGGTGCCGCTGGCCAGGTAGAGAGCGACGCCGCGCTCCTGTAAAGCCCGGAGAAACGACACCGCGCCCGGCACCAACAAATCGTCGGTCTTGATGCGCCCTTCCTTAAGACCCTGAATGCGATGCTCGATTTTCTGCATCAAGCGGCGGTGGTATTCCCGCTTATATTCCAGCGGATCAGCCGGACGGCCGCCACAGGCGGCTACTTCCTCAGCCAATCGAATGCACTGGTAGATGGTCTGCACCCCTGTCAGCTCATCTATGAAATTACGTACATAGGCGGCCGTGGCGGACCTGTCGCCTGAGCCGCAGGCCTGCATCAGGACATCGGTGAAATAGGTCTCCATCACTTCCTGCCAACCTTGGCGGATCAGGCTGACGGTGCCGTCGAAGTCAAATAGGGCTGCTTTGAATTTACCCCGTGGCTGGTAGTCGTTGATTATTTCCACAGCAGTCGGCTCCTTAGCAAATTATTACCCGCATACCTGAGCAAACACGCGCCGGTGGTTACCGCCGAGAATCTTGGCTACTTCCTCGCGGCTGAAGCCTCTCTCGAAGAGTCCTTTGGTGATGGACGGCATGGCGGCCGCATCGGCCAATAGGTCCCCGCCGCCGTCGAAATCGGAACCTAGCCCGACATGATCGATGCCGGCGATCTCCACGGCGTGGCAAAAATGATCGAGCAGGCGGGAAAAGGTCGGCTTATCGTCATCAACAAACATGGGGACGAAAGTGATGCCCACTACACCCCCATTTTGCGCCAAAGCCCGCAGTTGGTCGTCGTCCAGATTGCGGGAATGAGGGCATAAGGCGGCGCAGCAGCTATGCGAGGCAATGACCGGCGCCGTGCTCTGTTCTACCACATCCCAGAAGCCTCGCCGGCTGATATGTGAAACATCGATCAGCATGCCCAGACGGTTCAGTTCTTGCACCAGGCGGCGTCCGAAACCGGTAAGGCCGCCTCCGGCCGGCTCCCCGTTACCGTCGGCGGCATCCGCCCTGGGATTGTGCGTCAATCCCATCACCCTGACCCCCAGCCGATATAGGAGGTGCGGGATATATAAGCTGCCTTCGAGGGCATCGGCATTCTCCACTGCCAGCACGGCCGCCACCCGGCCGGTATCCTTGGCGGCCTGCATACCGGCTGCAGTGGTCACCGGCACCAGCCCGCCGGCTCCGTCCCCGCCTTCCCCGTCCCCGCCTTCCCCGTCCGCTTCCTCAAGCTCGCGGTAAAAATAGCCGAAGGCATCGAGGAGGTAAGGCAGGTGGCTTTTCCAGGCCCTGGTCACGTCTACAGCGCAATATAATACGTCGATGCCGCCGGCCTTTATTTTTGGCATGGTCAGCTGCAAAGAGCTCTCGGGTTCGCTCACCGGCCTGCCGTCATAGCGGACGACCACGCTCGCCTCCCACGGCTCCCAACTCGCCTCCGGCGCCGAAGGCACCTCTCGCCCGCACCCGGCCAAATGCAGGCGGTTGCGCAAGTGCCTGACGATGGTGTCGTTATGGGAATCGATCACCATGGTCTCATTATGAAAGGTTCTATAATCATCACCCAACTCCAACTCCGGCTCCCGCTCCCGCTCCAACTCCGCACTCCTTTCTTAGTCCAGCACATAGAATTCTATGGTGGTGACCACCCGTACTTTTTTCACATCCTGAGTGAAGCTGTCCAGATCTTCAATGGAAAAATAACCCTGTTGCGCCGAGCGGATCTTGCCCACGCGGCTCCCGGAATCCTGGGCAAATTGTTCGGCGGCTTGGCGGGCATTTTGGGTAGCTTCGGCGATCATGTCGGGTTTGATGTCATTCAGCCCGGTAAAAAGAAATTGTGGCCGGTATTGATAGTTGACCGAAAGCAACACCCCTTCTTTGATCAGGTCGCTGGTTTTCGGCATCACTTCCAGCACCCGGTCGACCTGGGTGGTGCGCACCAGGACGACCCCTTCACCCCGGTAACGCTCCTCAGGCTTATGGTCACCGTAATAGTCGGACCATGTGTCCCTGACCTGCAACGGCACGGTGCTGATCTCTTCCGGGGTAAAACCGTTCGCCGTCAAAAAGGATCGGATCTTGGCTTCCGACTGGTTTTGCCCGTTATACAGGCCTTCCAAGGTGTGGGCATTGACGGTATAGCTGAGCGGCCAAAGTACCAGATCGGCCCGTACTTCCCGCTCGGCCAGTCCCTTCACAGTGACAACACGGTCGGCTTTCTTCCAGGCAGTCACGGCGTCGGGCAGCTGCATCCCTGCCAGCAGCATGCCCAGAGCCAACAGTCCTCCCAAGATGGCTGCCGGTATATATTTTTCCTTCATGTCAACTCACCCCGCAATTTCTTTTGATTTTTGGATTCTTGATGGCGGCGATAAGATCCTTTTGACAATTACTGCTCCGCCATCCATGTTTGCTCCGGGATATGGAAGACTGGAAAACATGATATAATTGTCCAGGTGAAACAGTTACATCAATGAGGAGCAAATAAGGGGAGCAAAGGGGATGGCCGGCTTGCTGAAAATAGCGATTCCTACCGCCGTGCAACTGGTAATTGACGATGTGGGCTGGCGCGAAGGTTGGAGTTTGGCCGAGAGCGGTGGGCCCTTCAGGGCCGGGGTTAACCGGCTGATGGGTCCGGCAGACTATTACGCCATCACCGAGCTGGGGGAACGCCTGGGCATGCGACCGCAGGCCGCCATGGTCCTTTGCGAATGGGACAAGACCAACATCTGTGCCACCTGTCCTACCAGCACGGCAGCCGGGGCGGCCTGGGACAACAGCAGCAGGATCGGATCCTGGAGCGACGAAGCCGCCGCCATATTCAGGCAGCGGGCGCCTTATATCGAGCTGACCATGCACGGCGTGGGTCATGAACACTGGGAAAACGGAGAGCGCATCAGAGCCGAATGGTACAGCGCCCGGCATAATCGGCGCTGGCCCCGCCCGGTGTTGGAAAAGCACATCGAGGTGTTTCAAGCCATCCTCGATCAGTATGATCTCGGTCCGGCCGCCGGCCACAGACCGCCCGTATCGGCCGTACCCTGTGCTTTCAATTATTATTTCGATGCCGAGGACCCCGACTCCACGGGGGCACTGTTTAGACAGGCCGGCGTGGAATTTGTCTCCACGCCTTTCCGGGGCGGCTTCCATCATTTCAGTCCCCTGGCGGCTCCCGACGGCGGCTTTGAACACGGTTTGCTGGTGATAGACAGAGGGCGGAACGGCGTGCCCTGGGACAGCTGGTCTACTGTACCGGAACAGCCCGAGCGCGGGCCGATCTGCGGCATCCACTGGCCCAACCTGTTGGCTGAGGATCCAAGCCGCCATCATGAGGTCTTGGAGAAATGGGTGCACTATCTGAGCAACACAGCTGCCTCCGGTGCGCAGATGTTGGCCGCCGACACCCGGGAATGCTTCACACAGTGGGTTTTCAGCCGCTTCGTCACCCTGCGCCAAACCGACGTCGTGGATGCGGATGGAGAGGCAGTGAAAATAGTTCTGGATGCCACCCAAATACCGGCGGAAGCTGAGACCCTGACCGCAGGCTCACCCTTGTGGCTTAAACTGCGCCGCCCGGCCCACCACCAGGCTGGTGGTCAGGCCCATCGGGGACACGGAACTCCGCCTCTTGCCGTCTTTTCCTCCACTTTGCGGCTGATCGCCATATCTGATCCGGACCCCGACGGCTACCAGTTGATCGGCCTCAGCGGAATCACCAAAGGGCGGCATCTGTTGGTCATTGACGCTCGCCCGGCGAAAGGAACCTGCATTGCGGAAGGAGCCACCTGGGAGCATCCTCCTCTGGTTAAACGGGAAAAAGGTTCCTGTCACCTCTTCGATATGAAAATAAACCAAGAAAGCCTGGAGATCAGCGTAGAGGTTTATGGCCGGCAGCCCCTCTTGGTAGAACTGCCGGCCCCACCACACCGAGTGACAGCGACCGGAGGGAAACTCCGGGTCGAAGATGAAGAGTATTTACCCTATCTGCCCGGCGGCCGTGGGATGGGTTTATTACGCCTTAACATAAGAGGAAAGGATATTCAGGGCGAGCGGGATACGATCCGCCTCGACCTCCAACCGGTTGTCTAGGCGCCGAAAGCCGGGCTAAGCATGTAGCGGCATAGTTCATATAAATAGCGGGCTTTGGCCGGCCGGGCCGGAAGGGGAGTTACGTTGCGCTCTCCGGGTACCTCCAGGTTGAACGGCCCCGTGAAGCCAATGCTCCTCAAGGCGGACATAAATTCCGGCCATTTGACACTGCCGCGCAGCGGAGTCCAGTGCTTATCGGAGAGGCCGTCGTTATCATCAATATGTAAAGCCACCAGCCGGCTCCCAAGGGTTTTCACCGCCACTGCTTGGTTAAGCTGCGACAGTTGTGCATGCCCGGTATCCCAGCAAATACCGACCCGACTGCCGGCCAACTGCTCCAACAGCCAAAGCAAATCGCCTACCATGGCGCCGAAGCGATGCTTTTTCATGGACATATTCTCTATAGCGATACCCACACCCACCTCGGCGGCCGTCTTGGCAAATGAGCGAAACACCTCCACATTGCGGGCGCGCACCCACTCCATCTCCTCAACATCGGCCCCATAATTTTCGCTCGAGCCGGGATGTAATACCACCCACCGCACGCCCAGTTCCGCCGCTCTTCTTATGGAGCGGTGCGCCCAGGCGATGTTGGCTTCGGCATCGGCCCCGCAGAGGTTGAACAAGCGCCCGTGCATCTGCAATATTTGCACTCCGGCTTTCTCCGCTGCCTGCTTGATGCCGGCCAGTCGCTCGCCTTCCCGCTCATTTCCTTCCAGATATTTGGCTTCGTGGCTGCAGCCGAACTCCACCAGGCGGAAACCGGCCTCCCCGCAGATCCGCACCGCTTCTTCAGGTTCCAGATCGTCAAACATATCCGTCCACAAACATGGCTGCATGGCACATTGACTTCCTTTCCATAGATTGAGAATAGATGCTTTATCGGCACCTTGACGGTATCGTTATTGATCTTTTCGCTGGTAATTTAGCCAAGCCTGCTAAAAAAGAAAGGTTATAAGGTGAAAAGTTAAAAAACGGCCGACCGGAAGCCGGCCAATCCGGACCAAACTGGACCAAACCTGACTGTATATCGACGGCCTATCACCATGGACCGGTTGGTTGCCGGCTATTCTGCCGGCTCTGCTAATCTTCCAGCTCCACCACCGTGGCTCCCACCTGCACACCTTTGATGGCCTTCAGGGCTTTAATCAGATTATCGATCAGCACCGGGCCGCCTTCCACAGCCACGGTGATGACACAGTGCCCGACCGGCCGGCGGGGTATGCCCATCCGCCCGATGATGATGTCCCCGTAATCGGTTAAAATAGCTTGCACCTCAGGCACCACCTGATGCCTGTCGTCTATGATCAGCACCAAAGCTCCCAGGTATCTGTTTCCTGTCATGATCGGCTCCTTCCCGGACAAGCTGAACCACACCGGCAAAAAGTGTGGTGGATATAGCTTTTCCACCTTGGCCGGCCTAAACTCCACCACTCCTGCATATGATGGGGTAGAAATTTTCGTCGCCTATCACGACGGTAAGAAAAGGAAATCATCAAGTATGTATATAATTACTATCTCATATTGTTCACCATCGAGTGGTAATTATTATTATCGTGCCATATAGATATGCCTGAAACAGCCGGCCAGGTCGCCGGCCGAGTCGCCAACCAGGGCACCGGCCGGGCCGCCGGTTCACTGATAGGAGGAGCCATATGCCGCAGAGAAAAGCCGATGCCGTATTTGAGGGTGGCGGAGTGAAAGGCATCGGCTTGGTTGGTGCATTATATTATGCCGAATCTTTAGGCTATCAATGGCAGAATGTGGCCGGATCATCGGCCGGAGCCCTGGTAGGCGCCCTGGTAGCTGCCGGATATACCGCCGGGGAAATATACCGGCTCATGAAGGCGCTGAAATTCTCCGACTTCTGCGACCCCACCCTGCTAAAACGGGTTCCCATAATCGGCCCGCTCTTAAGCATCGGGATATGCCTGGGCTTATACCAAGGCCGCTTTCTGGAGGAATGGCTGGCGGACCTATTGGCCGCCCGTCAGGTTTATACCTTTAGAGACCTGCGCATTCCCGGCGAGACCAACCCCAAATACATGTATAAGTTGCAGGTGATTGCCTCCGATATTTCGCTCGGGCGCATGTTGGTGCTGCCCGGGGATTATAAAATATACGGAAAGAACCCGGATGACCTGCCGGTGGCTTTGGCTGTCAGGATGAGCACAGCCATTCCTTTCTTTTACAAGCCGGTAAAGATCAGAGGGCAAAGCGGCAGGAGCATAGTGGTGGACGGCGGCATATTGAGCAACTTCCCGGTATGGCTTTTCGACGCCCCACCGGGGCATGTCCCCCCCTGGCCTACCTTCGGCTTTCGCCTTGTGGAGCCGAAGGAAGGCAAACCGCATCAGATCTACGGGCCGGTATCCATGTTCGGCGCTCTATTCTCCACCATGATGGAAGCCCACGACGCCCGCTATATAGAAGAAGCGCAGTTTAAGCGCACCATTTCCATACCTACTCTTGGGGTGCAGGCCACCGACTTCGATATCACCGACACCCAGCGTGATCTGCTTTTTGCCTCAGGCATGAACGCCGCCCGCAAATTTTTCCATGAATGGGATTTCGAGCAATATATTGCCCAATATAGGCTTTCCGGCTGAGGTCGGAGCTTGATGTGCGGCGTTTGCAGGCTCGGTTGGAGGGGGGTGTGGGATTGGGGCTTCAGCTCTCCACCTGCTTTAGGCCGAAGGTGGTCCGGCAGCGGGAACAGCGCACGTCCCGACCCAAAAGCCCGTGGGGCACTTTATACTCCTGGCCGCAGGTGGGACATTTGCTGGTGATGAGCTTATAGCCGGCAGAATACCTTTGCTCAGGGTAAAGGATTACTGTGGCCCGGGGAGCCACATATGAAGCCGGCCGGCGTCCGGCCTTCACCGGTACGGCAGCGGCCGGTTCTTTGCCGAGGAACAATTCCGCCCGGCGCCGGCCTTCCCCCAAAGCCGCCGCCCACACTTTCTTTACCTCTTCGACGAAGATGGGGCGTCCGGCCCGTTTTTGATCGAAGTAATACTCGGCGATATAACCCATGGCATAGGTGGACGCAAAGACCAGCGGCGCCGCAATCAGGCCGCCTGTGGCCGGCAGACCCAGTTTGGTCAGTCCGGCTATACCATGATGCGCCAGAAGTCCCAGACCGACCATACCGCCCAGTTCCTTGATGATGTCTTCGGCCTGCTTTTTGGAGATGGGGAATCCTTTGATATTACCGATCTGCATGGCCATCAAGGCCTGGATCGGGGTGAAGACCAGCATTTCGGCAAAAGGCAAAGGCTGGATGGCTATCCCGGCGCATACTGCGGCCGTGAGAAAAATAATCCGCTTGATGCGGGCGGATTCGGAAAGGCGGGGGTCGTCGCTCTGGCGCAGGGACTTTTCCAAAGCCTGTCGCAATTTTTCGGTTTGCGGCACTTTCATCGCCAACTCTCTGCCTTTTCCGGGAAGCTGTTCTATATTATCATTCTACCTGGAAACCGTAGCACCTGGTATATGCCGGATTTCATTTATTGAAAACGTTTGGTAAAAAAGGGAAAAACTGCCATATGAAACTGGGCGTGAACCGAAGGGGCAACAAATAAAAAAGCCGGAGATCAGTCTCCGGTCCGCATAACAGATGGCGGAAGGGGAGGGATTCGAACCCTCGGTAGAGGTTTAAGCCCCTACTACAGTTTAGCAAACTGCCGCCTTCGGCCTGCTCGGCCACCCTTCCGCGGCGGATATGCATAGTTTAGCACATAAATAGCCCCTTAGTCAATGCGACTTGTGAAAAGGTGATTATCTGTTTATATTGGAGATAAATGAACAAGATCAGCGCAGGTGATATATGTACGACATCAACTGGACCGAACTGGGCAAAGAAGTGGGCATCGGAGCCGTGCTGGGCTTTGCCGTGGGTTTTGCCGCCAAAAAGGCCATGAAGATGGTGCTCATCCTCGTCGCCTTGATCATCCTGATCCTGGTGGCTCTGGAAACCCAAAACATCATCACCATACACTGGGATTATGCCGAATCGGCCTTTCAGAAAGCGGCGGAACCCGAAAAATTCCTGGAGATCGTCTCCAACTTCTTCCAGAAAATTGCCCGCTACATTCCCGGCTCCGGCAGCTTCATCCTCGGCTGCTGGCTCGGTTTCCGCAAAGGTTAAGAGCAAGGGCGTTTTCTCGCCACATAAACATGCCTGTTATCGGCCTCACCCGCCGGCTTGCCGTGCGGGGTGATCACTTCCAGCACCTCAAAACCGGCCTCCGTCAACCAGGTGCGGACTTGCGATATGGGATAAGCCCTCTCCACATGCATTTCCGTAAACCGCTCGTAAAACTCGCCCTTCCGGACGAAAAATATGGCTTTCAGGGCGCTGCAGCAAGTGACGGGATCATAGGAACTTTCCCAAATGTAGGCCACATCGCCCAGATCTTCGGCAAAGACGTCATCGCCCCAGAATTGGCTTAAGGAATTTATGCTGTTCAGGTCGAAGACAAAAAGCCCTCCCGGTACCAGCGCCCGGGCGCAGGAGCGGAAAGTGGCCGTCATGTCCTCATCGGCGAGATTGTAATTCATGGCATCAAATAAGCAGGTGATCAGCTCCACCGGCTCAGCGAGGGTAAAACTGCGCATATCCCCTTCGATAAAGGTGACCGCCAAATCCGGCTCGGCCTGCGCTTTATTGCGAGCCCGCTCCAGCATGTACGGCGACAGGTCCAAGCCTGTCACCTTCAGGCCTTCTCTGGCCAGCATGATAGCCAGGGAGCCGGTTCCGCAGGCCAAATCCAGGACGCGGCGGGTCTGGGCGCCATATTTGGCGATGATCTGCAGCAGCCGGGGCAAAAAGTTCAGGCTGAATTCATCGCCGCCGATGCGGTCATATATCTCGGCGAAACGCGAATAGGCCTTGATCATGTTTTCAGAGGTATGTCCGTTCATACTGCACTACACTTCACACTTCGACGATCATGCCGTCATATCCCACCAAAATGCCGGCAGAGCGCACTATATCCTCCATCTCCTCATGAAGCAGGCCGCCGTTGTGGGAAAAATGGTTGGCAATGAAGACGGTGTTGTGATCGGCGGTACCGGCGGCAAGCATCTCTTCTTTGATGCGCTTGGCGGTACCCAGAGAGCCGTGACCGTCGCTTGCCTCCATATCCCCATGCGTGCAATCCAGCACCACGATGGCGAACTTGTTGCCTTTTTGCGCCTCCCAGCTCTCATCGGGATACCAGCCGGAATCCAGGCCGTAAAAAAGGGATTTCCCGTTGCGGGTGATGATGTAATTGAGCGGGCCGGAATGCCGATCGTGCCTGGCCGGCAGCGGCAGCACTTCCGTAATGCCATCGCTGAGCCGCACCGGGGCGAGCGGGGTGAGCACATGCAGCCTGTTTTCCACATCCGGCCAGCGCTGGGTGGCGGCACGGGCGAGCATGATAGCCTGCAGAGCGGCCCATACATGAAGAGGTGTGGCTCCATGAGCAAACGGCGGCACGTGAAAGCCGAGTTCAGCAGGGGTGAAATGGTCTTGGTGGGCATGAGTGATCAATAGGTCGGTCACCTTTGACAAATCCACATCGTCGCGCCGGGCTTGCATATATGTATCCGGGCATAAATCCACCTTGATCACCCCGTCGATCAAGGCGCCGGAGCGGGTACGGTAATTTTTTCCTCCTGCCTGGTGGGCTTTATGACAGCTTGGACAATCGCACCACATCGCTGGCCAGCCTTCCGCCGCCGCACTGCCCATAATGTGCAAACGCATTCCCACTACCCTCTTTCCCTCAATTAAATTAATCATAATAATATAGTAACCTACCGGCGCTTCCGGCGAAAGGAAAAAAGCAATCAGAAAAGGATGGACGGCACATATCACTGCATTCTGTCGGCCTGGGCTGCTTAGCTTGTGGTCAGCCGGCTGGATAGGTAGGCGCAATAGGCGACGGGGTTTTTATATATGGTTCGCAAGGTGTCATACATGCCCGCCTGAAAGAAGGTGATCCTCTGATCCCTGGTGTTCACTTCGATCAGCCAGGGATGGCCGGTGATATCCACCCCAATGTCCAAGCCCAGATCGGCGGCATGAGGGTAACGGCCGGCTACCGCCTCGGCCACATCCTTGGCCAGGCGTACGATTTTCTCCTGCACGGCTTCAGCCGCCGGCGGGCCAAAGGCGGCGGCGAGGGCCTTTTCACCGGGCATGGCCCTGCCCCCCTGGGCCAGATTGGTCAAAAACTGATGCTTCTCGGCCACCTTGGCCACCATGCCCGCCACCGTCCACTCGCCCCGGCCGTCCCGCTGCACCGGCACTCTCAGATCAAAAGGTTTATCCTGATATCTGGCCAAGGGCAGGTAGGGCTGCATCAGGTATTTCCTGGACATGGTCTTCATCCACGCCCGCAGATAGCGGCGCAGGAGGGTCGGGGAAGTGATGATCCTGCTTCCCCTCTCGGTAGTGATCTGCACGGCTGCACTCCACCCGTTTTGCCCCCCGTTCCCGTTGGCGGCCGCCAGCGGCAATAGGCGGATGATGCCCTGGCCCACCGAGCCGACGGTCGGCTTTAATATGACCGCCTCCCCTCTGTGCAGCATTTTCTCCAATCTCAGCCAATTATACCGCCAGGTAGTCGGGATATGGGGGTTTATGGAGGGATGGCGGGAGAGGGTGCTGTTCATCAACATTTTGTTTTGTATGAGGTAGGGGTTGACGAACACCACCCCCCGGCGTTCCAACCGCCTGAGGATCCTGAACGGGGCGCTGGTCTGGTAAAGCACCCGCTTATGGATCACTTTGGGGATAGACACCGTCTCCCTCTGCCAATCCTCCGGCCCGGCAAGAGGAATGTATCCCGTCACCCTGTGCCTGCGCAGGCTCACCCTCCCCAGGGAAAAAACGATCAGCTCTATCCCTTCGCTCAAGGCAATATCTCTATAAAGATCAAGGCGCTCATAGGTCGGCTCCCCCCGCCTGGTCTTTACGATGGTCATTTTGTCTACCAAAATGCCGATCATCAATCCGTCACCTGCATTCGTCTGTCTATTCTCCCGGCGATCGACCGATCGCCCACTGGGCCGCTGGGGCTTTAGGCTATTGCCGGCCGACCCACGGCCTACTACTGCCGGCAACCTCACCGGCGGCGCTGCCCCTTCTGCTTGCAGCGGAGGCGGAGGCCGGGGCCGAGGCCGAGGCGGCGGGGTTGGGCGCGCAGCCGGCGTTTCCTGAGGCGACGCAGTCTGAGGCGGTGCAGTCTGAGCCGACGCCTGATGTTGTATCTCCACCAGGCGTGAGGCGAACGCCAGCCGTAGGCATATAGGACCCTCGTCCGCACCGGTTTGGGATTTTCAGGTACCCTGATGCGGCTGCCCCGGGCAATGAGTATCTTTATGCCCTTCTTTTTGGCCACGCCCAATAAATACTTGATGGCACCCCGCTGGCGCAGGTACTCCTTGCGGCGCACATCGATACCCCAGAGGCCGATGACGTCATATCCTTCCAATATGGCCAGGGCGATCAGATAGGAAGCCGAACTGGTGAAGCAGCGCCCGAACTCGGCTTTCACTTTCTTGAGAGGAAAGACCACGCTATTGGGTATGTTTTTATGTTTCCTCTGCATATAAACCGGGCATTTCAAATTGCGCAAAAAGCGCATATAACCGCGGTAACTCCGCCTGCCCGGCCGGTAGGTCGAAAGCCTTTGCCTCAAATCGGTCATGGCGTGAAGCTCAAACCAGCGGGTGATCCGCGGATAGCGGTAGAGCCTGCTGGAGAAAGCCCAGATCTCCCAGGAATGGTTGTGGTATGGAGCTCTCCTGCGGGACGGACCTCCGCCGACAATAGCCACTTTTTTCAAGGCTTTTTCCGGCTTGTTATCGGTATCGGACATTTATCGCACATCCTTTGGCATCATGGTTAATTTGAGCTCAACCTCTGCCTGTGCGGTGCGGCTTGACGAGGCGCGGCTTAACCAGGCGTGACTTGACCAGGCGCGGCTGGATGAGGCGTAGCCGGCGCCGAGGCTTTCTGCGCCGGCGCCGGCGCCGATACCAGCGCCACCAGGCTCCCGGGGATTCCCAGTCGTACCCATAGAGCACTTCTGTGGGGGTGAGGACAGGATGCTCCGGAATGCGCAGAGGCGAGCCCCTTGGCAGAATAATTTGTATTCCTCTTTGCTTGGCCACTCCCAGCAGGTATTCCACTCCGGGGCGCTGGCGGGCATATACCGTCTTTTCCGTCAGGTGTATCCCCCAGACGCCTATGACATCGTATTTTTCCAGAATGGCCAAAGCAAGCAAATAAGATGCTGTGCTGGTGAAGCATCTGCCGAAGGCCTCTAAGGCTTCCTGCAACGGATATGCCACACTGTTGGGGACGACGTCACAGACGTGCTGCATGTATACCGGACAATCCAGCTGCTGCAAAAAGCGCAGATAGTTACGGAAAGACCACCTGCGCTTGGTATCCTTTTTCAGCTGGCCGGCCAGATCGCCCAGGGCATGCATCTCAAACCAGCGCGTGATGCGAGGATGAGGCAAGCGCAAACTGGAGAAAGACCATATTTCCCAAGAGGGATCGTCCCACGGGGCCTCTGTCCGAGTTGCGGCACCGCCGATGATTGCCACTTTCTTCCTGGCAGAATCGGGAAATGAAGCCACAGTTGCCATCGGTTGCTCCCCAGCATAATACATTCAGCCTGCCACATGTTATGCCGTTGTCGCCTGCTTGTGTGCCGTAGTACTCCAGGGTGAAAAACGGTTTTGTCTTCCTATTTCTCCGCTCCCGCCGCTGCATATGATGAGCTACAAGTCCCTGGACGGATTTATAAGGAGGTATGGAATTTGCCTGCTTTGGCCATTATTCCGGCCCGCGGCGGTTCAAAAGGTTTGCCGCGCAAAAATGTCTTGCCTTTCTGCGGCCTGCCCCTGATCGCCTGGACCATCAAAGCCGCTCAGGAAGCGAAAACGGTCGGCAGGGTGGTGGTCTCTACCGATGATGCGGAAATAGCCGAGGTGAGCTTGCAATATGACGCCGAGGTGATCTGGCGGCCGAAGGAGATCAGCGGGGATGAGGCGCCCTCGGAAGCCGCCTTGCTGCATGCCTTGAGCAGCTTGGGGGTGAGCGAAGGCACCCTGGCCTTCCTGCAATGTACCGCTCCGCTGATGTTGCCGGAAGACATCGACGGCACGGTAGCCGCACTCGCCCAGGCCGATACGGCTTTCACGGCAGTGCCCTGGCATCGCTTTATATGGAAAAAAACGGCGGCAGGCGGCGAGCCGGTGGCCCACAGCAAAACCAGCCGGCCGCTCCGCCAGCAACGGGAGCCGCTCTTTCTGGAAGTGGGAGCAGTATACGCCCTGGACATAGCCGGGTTCCTGACCCACCGGCACCGCTTTTTCGGCCGCGTCGCCATACACTTGATAGATCCGGAAAGAAGCCTGGAGATCGATGATCATACCGACTTCTTACTGGCGGAAACCTTGATGCGGCGCCAGCTGAACCGCCGCCGGGCCGCTCTCCTGCCCCGGGCGCCCCAAGCCCTGGTGATGGATTTCGACGGGGTGTTGACCGACAACCGGGTCGGGGTGGATGAGGACGGAAAAGAGACCGTGGTCTGTCACAGGGGCGACGGCTGGGCCATCAGCCGCCTGCGGGAGGCGGGATTGAGCCTGTTGGCGCTCACCAACGAGCTAAACGGCAGCGTGAAGAAGCGGTGTGAAAAGCTGAAGATAGAGTGCCTGGCGACGAGCGGGCCCAAACTGCCGGTCTTAAAGGACTGGTTGCGCCGCCGGGATATTGACCCCGGGGCGATGATCTATATTGGCAACGATGACCCGGATATTCCCTGCATGCAGTATGCCGCCTGCGCCGTGGCGCCCAGCGATGCCGCAGAGGGAGCGAGGAGGATCGCTCAGATCGTCCTGGAGACCAAGGGCGGCCACGGCTGTATCAGGGAGTTGGCCGAGCTGCTGCTTCCCGGGACGGTTTGATTCCTTCCCGGAACGATGTGACTAGCGGAACGGTTTGATCACCAGACCTGAGTGTAATAGAAAGGATCGGCAGGATGCAAATGAAAAATTCGAGACCTCCATATATTGTCGCTGAGATAGGATGCAACCATCGTGGGGAGTTGGCCACTGCGGAAGCGATGGTAGAGGTGGCCGCCACCACCTGCAAGGTGGATGTGGTCAAGTTCCAGAAAAGGTACCCGCGGGAATCTTTGACCCCGGAACAGTATGCGGCGCCCCACCCGGTACCGAGCAATGCCTACGGCGATACCTACGGGAAGCATCGGGAAGCCCTGGAGCTGGATATCGGGGCTCACCGGCGGCTGATGGAGCTGTGCACCGCCTGCGGAGTGTTATACAGCACCAGCGTTTGGGACATGACCAGCGCCCGGCAGATCACCGCTTTGGCACCCACCATGATCAAAATCCCCTCGGCCTGCAACACGCACTTTAAAATGCTGGCCTTTCTGTGCACGGATTTTGGCGGCGATCTGCATGTCTCCCTGGGGATGACCACCAGAAAAGAAGAAGAAGAGATCATCTCTTTGCTTGATAAACATGGGCGCCTGGCCGATACGGTGCTCTATGCCTGCACTTCCGGCTATCCGGTAGCCTTCGAGGATCTGTGCCTCCTGGAAATCAGGCGTCTCAAGGAAACCTACGGCGACCAGGTAAAAGGGATCGGCTTCTCCGGCCATCATTTGGGCATTGCCGCCGACATTGCCGCCATGATCCTCGGTGCGGAGTGGATCGAGCGCCATTTCACTCTGGACCGCACCTGGAAAGGCACCGATCACGCCGCCTCGCTTGAGCCCGACGGCCTGCGCCGCCTGGTGCGTGATGTGGGCAATGTATGGAAAGCGCTGCAGCCTAAGCCGGAAGTACTCCTGCCGGTCGAGGTGATACAGCGGCAAAAGCTGAAACAGTTTATCGCTCTATGACCTCGCCTGCCGCCGGGCCGGCTCAGCCTTTTCTCAAGTGCACGGCCACCTTGAGGAAGGCTTCGGGCAACACCAGGATGCGGGGGTTTTTCCCCACATATTTCTCCGCCAGCTTCAGGGCCTGAGAGAAGGTGTCTGTGGGAATGCACCCCATGCCCCGGGCATATCCCGGTTCCCTGGCTCCGACAATAAAAATGGCCGAAGTGTTCTTCAGGGCTACCCCGCCCATGGACACCATGGAGCAGGCATGGAACGGAGCGTAGGCATAAGCGTAGCGGTATTTGTATATCAGTTCGGGATCATTGGCCAACTCTTCGGCAAAGCGGCCTACCTCGGCAAAATCGCAGATGGTCTGCAGCTTATGGTAAAGGGGCCGGTAGGACGGGAACCAGGCATCGTTAAACCAGCCGTCGCATATGGAAGCGCAGATGATGACCCCGTTCTCCCGGAAAACATCGAAGTGCCTGGTCACCTGGGAGCCTATGGCCTGCAGCATCAGGATGGGGTTGGTGCCCATGCCGGGGCCGTAGTGAAAGGTGCGGGGCTCACCGAAAACCATAACATCGTATTTGTCCCCGATATCCAAATATACATTGGTGCGCTGCTCCGCCAGCTTCCAGCTTTCCTCCTGCACCAACTCCCCGACGCCGCAGAACACTCCCAGCTGCTGGGAGTCGGTGCCCAGCACGGCGTCGCACATGAAAAACCGGTGGCCCATGGCCTTTTCCATAGCTTTGCCGATAGAGTCGAACTGGTGGCGCATGCGGCTCTTCGTGGTGTTGACCGGGAGGAAGTCGGGACGATGCATGGTCTCCGGCACATGATGACAGGCAATCGAGCGCCAGGTGGTGAGGCCGGTGGCCGCCATCTTATACCCGCCGCTGTAACCGCCGTAAGGATTGCCCTGCACATGGCCGATAAGTATGGCCAGATCGGCTTCGGCCACCCTGCGGTTCATCTCCACCACATTGCCCATCTCATCATAGCCGAAATTGACGATGCCTTCCGGGTCGTGGGCATCATGCATCAGCAGGCGATCGGGCCAAAACTCATCGACAATCTCCGGACCGAGATACCAGTCCAGCTCCGCTTTGGTGTTCTTGCGATGCAGGCCCACGGCACAGATCAAAGTAATATCTTTTTTCTGCACCCCGGCGGCCAAAAGGTCCCCCACGATCATGGGAATGCTCACCCGGCGATGCGCCGTCGGTTGCGCTCCCCCCTTCACCCGGTCGGGAAAGGCGATCACCACCTTTTTCTTCCCCCTGGCCAGCTCTTTAAGGGGCGGCATGCCCAGAGGGTGGTCCAGGGCCTGTCTGGTGGCGGCATATGGATCGACGGCCGGCGGGTCCCGGCGCAGATCATCCCAGGTTAAAACCGTGGCGCCGGCGGGCACCTCGATATCCATCCGGCCGTCGCCATATTCAATAAAGGTACGCTTCGTGCCCATTTTCATGCTCCCTCACTCTCCATGCTCCCTCAAGGATAAAACCTGGGCTCGGGCTCCAAGGTGACGCCGAATTTTTCCCACACCGATTTTTGAATAGCCGCTGCCAACTCCTCAATCTGAGCCCTGTGCCCCCCGCCGCAGTTTATCAGCACCAGAGCCTGCTTTTCATATACGCCGACCTGCTTCCAGCGCCTCCCCTTCCAGCCGCATTGCTCTATCAGCCAGCCGGCGGCGAGCTTGTAGCCGTCCTTATCAGGAAAAGCCACCAACTGGGGATATTTCGCCGCCAACTCCTTGAATCTCGCGACCGACACCACGGGGTTTTTAAAGAAACTGCCGGCATTGCCGTAGGTAAATGTTTCCGGAAGCCTGGCCCGGCGCAAGCGGCACACGGCTTCATATAGGTGATGGGGAGTGATCTCCCTGCCACCGGCCAACTCCCGGCATTCTTTTTCCAGAGAAGCATAACCCAGCCTCAGCCGGGGTTTCCTGGATAGGTGGAATTCCACGGCCGTGATGATGTAGCGCCCGGGCTCCCCCGACTTAAACAAACTGTCCCTATAACCGAAAGCGCACTCCTCTTTGGACAGGCAGGTGAAACGCTCCTCCAGCTGGTCATACACTTCCACAAAACCCACCGTGTCCTGGAATTCCATGCCATAGGCGCCGATATTCTGCACCGGCGCCGCTCCCACCGTGCCGGGAATCAGGGCTAAATTCTCCATGCCGAAAAGGTTCTCGGCCAGCGCCCACTCCACAGTGTCCGCCCAGGATTCCCCGGCAGCCACTTTCACTTTTACAATGTCGCCGTCTTCCCCTACCACCTGCCGGCCGGGTATTTCCATCCGGGCCACCACACCCGGGATGCGGTCGGCCAACACCAGATTGCTGCCGCCACCCAATATCAAAAGCGGCCACTTCTCCTTCCGGCACCGCCTACACAAGGCCGGCACCTGGGCCGGTTGATGCAGCCGGACAAAACGCTCGGCGATGGACGCAAAACCAAATGTGTTGTAATCGGTTAAATCAAAGTCATATTGAAACGGCAAAAGCTCATGCTCATGTATCTCAGGCATAATGCGGACCGGCCTCCGGTTCATCACAATTCCGGTTCATCAATATTATCCGGATTCCACTTCAATGCCGAAATTATTTATCCTGCCGTACCTAATTTAAAGGAAATCCTGCCGGACAGGTGAACAGTGTTTTCCAAGATTGGCAATCAAGGTGTATTTGGTGGCGAGATATCAATTAAAACTACATCCATATAGGTTTACCAGTTCTCATGTAAAACTGCTATTGCTTGTGACATTGGCTTTGCTGCCTTTTGTCATCAACAACCTCGTCAATATCTACCAAAGCCAGGAGAAGCGCCTGCAGCTGGAGCTGAACTCAAGCCTGGAGCTGGCGCAAACCGTCGGGGTTACCTTTGCCAACTACATCGCTTGCCTCTGGGATTATGAATATATCGTCGGCCTGGCTATCGTTCAAGGCAACCTCGATGCGGCGGACAGAAGCCTTATTTTGGATGAGGATCAGCACATGCTGTATCCCCTCCGCCATTTGACTTGGCTGGATGGCGAGGCGGTAGAGGTGGTGGGTGCCGAAGAGGAGCAGCACTACGGCCTGGTCGTGGGTCCGGATCCGGGTCCGGCCGAGGCGGACGCGGAAGCAGGTGCGGAAGCCGGTGCGGAAGCCGGGGCAGGCGCCGGCTTCCTGCTTTACGTATGGCAAGCCTTGATCGTTGAGGACAAATTCCACGGCGTGGTGGTGGCGGAAATTGATCCTGACGCCCTGGAAGCGGCCTTGCTTCCGATCCATAGGACAGGTGCCGGCTCCTTCGGCATAGTGCCCATTGAGCGCCTTCACTTCCAGCTGGATCCGGCCGAGCGACAAGCCATATCAGACGGGGAGACGGTATTGAAGCATAGGCTATATACCAGCGATGCCGATACCGCCTGGGTGGCCGCCATCGTACCGGTCTCCCTGCCCGGCTGGGTGGCCTACGCTTCTTCCCCGGTGAACCAAGTGTTGCGGGAAGTAAGATTCGATATGTTGCGGCAGGTCCTGATCCTCATCCTTTTGATTATGCTGGCCTACACCGTTTCCTCGACTTATGCCTTCTCCATCCTGAGCCGCTCTTCCCGCCTGCGCCAGGCAGCTGTGGCCATCGCCCACGGCGACTTCTCCACCCGGACCGGATTGCGTGGCGACGATGATCTGGCGGCGGCGGGCGAGACCATAGACTATATGGCCGAGCGCATCGAAAACATGGAGATGGACCGCATCAGATTCCTCCAGGTGGCCGCCCACGAACTGCGCAACCCCATGGCCGCTCTCAAAGCCCTATGCGCCCTGATGAAGCGCCGCATAGATAAAGGTTTATCCATAATCGACCTGCCTGATCGTATAGATAATGAGATTAACCGGCTATCCTACCTATTGGATGGAGTATTGAATGCTTTTTCCATGCATCAAAATACCGCCATCAAAAGAGAGCCGGTGAACCTGGTGGAAGTGGTACAACATGCCCTGGAACCCTATTTGCAGAAAAACGCCGACAGGTTCCAGGTGCAGTTGGACAATAATGTCCTGCATGTCCTGGGCGATGCAGCCCGCCTGGAGGAGGTTGTCTCTTCCATAATCGACAACGCCCTTAAATACTCCTATCCTGATACGCCCATCCGCGTCATCCTGCGGCCTACCACCAATGAAGCCGTCCTCACCGTGCACGATGAAGGAATAGGCATCCCCGAAGGCGAGTTGGAGCGGATCTTCGAAGGCTTCTATCGGGCTTCCAACGTAGCCAATCAAAAAGGGCCCGGCGGCATCGGGTTGAGTCTCTTCAGGTGCAGGGACATCATCAACCGCCATGGCGGCCACATTTTTGCCGAAAGCGACTATAGCGGCACTTCCCTGCACGTCATCCTCCCTCTCTACCGGCCGGATTGGCTCTTCACTTGTGTGCCGTCCGGATCGGTGGTCAGACAGAAGGGTTAGGCAGAAGAGGATAGGCGGCTTAAGCGGCTAAACAGTTTAACAATTGTATGAGGTAGCGGGCAAAAGGAAAGGATATCCTTTCCAGGTAACGAAAAATGCAAGCGTAGCTTTAGGTTTTATTATTTGTTCAGGTTGTCGGTGAAAGGAGCTGCAACAGCATGAGCTTGGATAGATCGATCTTCCGGGAGTACGACATTCGCGGCACGGTGCCGGATCAATTAAATGAGGAGGTAGCTTGGCGCCTCGGCTATGCTTGCGGTGAATACTTTAAGAAAGCTGGACGCAAGAAAGCCATAGTCGGGAGGGATAACCGGTTAACCGGCCAGGAACTACACCAAGCTTTGCTTTCAGGTTTAACCTGTATGGAGATTGATGTGATCGATATCGGTATCGTCATCACCCCGGCTTTTTACTATGCTCTTCATTACCTTGATATAGATGCCGGCGTCATGCTGACGGCGAGCCATAACCCGGCAGAATATAATGGTTTGAAAGTCGCTTTGGGCCCGGGCACGATCCACGGGGCGGAAATTCAGGAGTTGGCCGACCTGGCGGAAATGGCTCCGACTCCCCGCCACTACCACCTGCATAGCCACGACGGAAAAACCTCGGTGCAAAAGATGGATATCATCCCAAAATATCTCGACATGCTGCTCTCCAAGATCATGTTGGGACCGCGAAAGCTGAAAGTCGCCGTAGACTGCGGCAACGGTACGACCAGCCTGTTCGCCGTCCCCTTCCTGGAAAGGTTGGGCTGCGAGGTCATCCCTCTCTACTGCGAATCGGACGGGCGTTTTCCCAACCATCATCCGGATCCGACCATCAGAGCCAATTTGACAGACTTGCAGCGGGTAGTGGTGGAGAATAAAGCCGATGTCGGCTTGGCTTTCGACGGCGACGGCGATCGCCTGGGAGTGGTAGATAATGAAGGCGAGATGCTGTTCGGCGACATGTTGATGATCCTTTTCTGGCGGGAAATATTGGCCAAGCATCCTGGAGCCGACGCCTTGATCGAGGTGAAATGCTCCCAGGTGTTGGTGGATGAAGTGAAACGCATGGGCGGCAAGCCGCAGTTCTGGAAAACCGGACACTCTCTGATGAAAGCCCGCATGCGGGAAATAAACGCCCTCTTTGCCGGCGAGATGTCGGGTCATATGTATTTTGCCGACGAATTCTACGGGTTTGACGACGCGCTCTATGCTGCCGGCCGCCTCTTGCGCATCCTTTCCCATTATAGCCCAGGCGTCACCCTGGCCGACGAAGTGAGGAAGCTGCCAAAATATTACTCCACGGCGGAAACCAGAGTGCATTGCCCGGATGATGTCAAGTTCAAGGCCGTGGCTGATCTGGTGAAGCATTTCCAGAAAACCCACGAAGTGATCACTGTCGACGGCGTCAGGGTGCTGTTTCCCAACGGCTGGGGAGTGATCCGCGCCTCCAACACCCAACCGGAGATCGTGACCCGGTGTGAAGGCACCACCCCGGAAAGCCTGCAGGAGATATGCCAGGTAATCAAAAACGCCCTGCTGACGGTGGGTAAAGTCCAAGACTTCTCCTGGCTTTATTGACCAAAGAACGGCAGGTTCAGCTCATTTTTCTCTCCTCCGATTCTGTTCGGTTTGCAGTGATGCCGGGCAGAGCCGTGCTCCCTCGCCGGTGGCAGGCTACCGAGCCACTTCGGCTGCTCATCACCAACGGGAGCCTTGTATCAACAATGGTAGCCCGTCACCGGCAGGGTCCTTGCAACAACGGCAGCCTGTCCCCGGCAAGGACCTTACACCGACGGGGAGCCTTGTCTCAATTTTTCAGTATGAACATCCTGTTTCCCGGGATGTTCAGCTTTTTGGCCGCATCCCGCCAGCAAACGTTGAACCAGGCAGTATACTTATTCAGGTAATAATGGCCGATGCCCCGAAAGGAGCGGATCCAGCTCCGGTAAAGCCGCTTTATGAACTGACCGGAGGCCGAGAACATCAATTCCGTGGAATTGCGCAGGTAGCGAGGCCAATATATATTCGGTGTATCCGGCTTGATTATATCTTTCAATATCTCCCATTTTCTCTCTTCGCCCGTCAGGGGCATATCCCGGAAGGGATCGGGACCGGTCGACGGCAAAACCTGGTTGTCGTCCAGCCAGGGCTGGATAAACTGGAATGCTTCCCGGCAAACCACCGCTCCCGGAGCGACGAAATGCCGCAGGAGTTCGTCCAGGGAG
>DULU01000152.1 GCA_012840225.1 Bacillota bacterium | reverse complement strand
GTTATTATTGTCGTGGTATCCTGACATTGGCGGTTTCCTCCCACTTTGTATTTTTGGTCCAACCATGTTTTACCACAGTTGTGCGGGAGACCGCCACTTCAATTTCCACGGATTTTAGGACATCCTCAAAATGTATGTTACCGATCCTATTTGGCCTTCTTTAAAGTGCATAATGGAACAGCAGTGCGGGTGTACATTGGGAGGAAAAGTCATTGTGAAAAACTAATTAAAACCATTTAAAAAGCATGTACCTACAGGAAGACAAAAAACTGGCCCAGTATGTCTTGCCATTATGGGAAGTGGAGGTCGCTTAGATGCAGAGTGCATTAACTGATCCAGAGGTTAAGTATAACTTTAGCGGCCACGAAAGCTTCCCTTTCCGATTTGGTTGGCTAGTCAAAGGTGTCCAACGATCTCTTGAGGACAATCGGGTATTTAATAGAGAGGACGCACCGATCATCCTTGGTGTAGGCAAGAACATGGTGCGTTCCATTAAATATTGGTGTTCCGCCATGGGTCTTATCACTGTACCCCAAGCAGGTACTGTGTGTGTGACTGATATGGGAAAGCTGCTTTTTGCCAAGGATGGACTTGACCCATATATGGAAGATATTGGGACTTTATGGCTGTTACACTGGTTGATGGTACGCAGTTTCGAATATACCTCTACATGGTATTTAGCTTTCACCCGTTTCGGACATGTCACTTTCACAAGGAAACAGCTTGTGGAATACTTGTTAAAATCTGCAAGAGATGAATCCCCTAGGACACGCGTTACCGAGTCTTCTATGAGCCGGGATGTTGACGTATTTGTCCGTACTTATGTTTCAAACACTGGAAATCGTTCTTCAGCACTACTTGAGGAGTCGTTTGATTGTCCGCTAGTTGAGTTAGGGCTTCTTGAAGAGAGTCCTACAGGAGTGCTTTCGTTTGTAATTGGATCTCATCCGTCATTACCTGATATGATCCTTGCCTTCGCTTTGGCAGATTATTGGGAACGAGTGCATCCGCAACAAAAAACTCTATCTTTTGAACAAACAATTTACATAGATAGTGCACCCGGTGCAGCATTCAAGTTGACGGAGAACGCACTAGTCGAAAGGTTCGAAAGGCTTCCTGAGTGGACGGGGTTACGGTTTGACGAGACGGCGGGACGTAGGATGCTCATTCGGCTAAATAATGATGCCGATAAACCCTCTGTATGGCCTTTGCGAATCCTACGACATTATTATGAAACTGAGGGTGAGACTTGATGACCGGGCTTGAAATGCGCAATTGCGTTCGTGTACGCAGCCATTTTTTTCGCTCCATCAACATCCGGGAGGACCTCTCATCGGAGGAGACCATAAAGAGATATATAGTTACCCCAGAGCTTGAGGAACTGGCAGAAACAATTATGCAATCTATCAATGACCCCGACGGATCGAGAGCTTGGGCAATAACAGGGCCTTATGGATCCGGAAAATCTGCTTTTGGTCTTTTTTTAACCGATGTACTTTGCTCTGATAATTATTTACACGCTAAAACACCATCGATTCGCTTGAAAACAGGATGGAATCAACGCTTCCTACCTATATTAGTCTCAGGTCACCGAACTCGTCTCACACAAGCATTATTGTCAGCATTAGCTAATGCTATAGAACCATTTGATCCATCACAGGCATTGAGGATTCGTGATTTCCCAGGCACAGATACTGCGAACAGCATGTGGCATTTTTTTGATGAGTTGCTCTCTATTATCAAAAAACGCGGCTTTAGTGGATTGCTTGTAATTATAGATGAGTTCGGTAAGTTCTTGGAGTATGCTGTTTCTAATCCTGAGTCTGAGGATCTAATTATTTTACAGTATTTGGCTGAATATGGTGATCGAAGGGTTGGAGAGTTTTTCCTTATAACTATACTTCATTCAGCCTTTGCTGACTATTTGCCGGCGGGCAGCCGCGTAATGCGTACAGAGTGGCAGAAAATACAAGGCCGGTTTCGGGATCATGTATTTACCACATCACTAAATCAACATCTGACATTACTTGCCAGCGCCATAGATGCTGAGTTGGATCCTGAAATTAACGAAGCATACAATGATGTTGTTCAAGAAGTACTTAAGCTACACGGATTACGTCATCTTAGGTCGGCTGAAGTGTACACAGAGTTATTGCGTGGATGTGTCCCACTTCATCCCTTGACAGCCCTATTGACCTGGCCGGTTTTTCGTGGAAAGATGGCCCAGAATGAGCGGTCACTTTTTTCCTTTCTTTCCAGCCATGAAAATAAAGGGTTTGCTTGGTTTGTTGATCGTCAAGTTTGGGAAAGGGGAGAAGTTCCTCTATATCGCATTGCCGACCTGTACGATTATGTCGTGAATGCTCTGGGTTCTGCTGTTGCCTTTGGAGAACATGCCACCAAGTGGTCGGAGATTGCTGATACCATAGACCGACTGGATAGTACAGCGCCTCCTTTAGCAGCAGATGTGGTAAAGACAATCGGTATGCTTACGATGTATGGTCCGGCGGTGGGACTTGATGCATCTTTTGATGCCGTGAAGATCGCAGTCGGGCAAGAAAGAGAAGTGAATGCCGCGATTGCCTACTTGGAAAAGAATGAGATGATTTTGTACCGGCGCTACCTTGGCGCCTATGGCATTTGGGCTGGTTCCGACATTGATTTGGACAAACATTATGAGCATGCGAGACATCAACTGTCAGCAAGAAGCCTGGCTGAAAGACTGGAAAATATTTTTGAGATTAGCCCGATAGTAGCACGCAAACACTTCATCGAAACCGGAACACTGAGAACCTTTGCGGTGCGTGTCATAGATGGTCTTCCATCGCTTATTAAAGAATGTATTGAAAAGGGACCGCCAGAAGGTACCGATGGGTTAATTGTATACGTATTGTCGGATAATGAAACCGATCGCCATTCACTGATCGACCTGGCATGTCAGTTAACTGCGGGAAGTAAAGATAGTCTCATCATATTTGCGTTTCCTAAATTCATCAGCGGCCTTCAGGAAGTGGTCATCGAGCTGGAGTCCTGGTTGTGGATACTTAACAATGTGCCTAGTATTAAAGGAGATCGCGTAGCACGCAATGAGTTAAAAGCACGAATTAACCACTTTACTCAAAGGGTGATCAATCTAGCGGGCAGGATTTTGGGACTGCGCGGCTGCAGGCATGAACCGCAAGTATCAGATTGGGTTCACAATGGTGGAACGGTTGCCTTCCATTCAGCAAGGCAGTTTGCTTCCTGGCTATCTTACCTCTGTAAGAAGGTATATTGGGCTAGTCCTGTGATTCCAAATGAATTGATTAATAGGCGTTATCTTTCCTCGGCTGCTGTAGCTGCACGCAGAAATCTGATGGAAGCCATGATAGAACGGGAGTACGAGGTAAACTTAGGTTTAGAAGGCGGAGCGGCAGAGACAACCATGTATTTTGCAGTACTTGCTAGATCAGGTCTGCATAAATCGGTAGGCAGCAAAGGTTACTTTGACGATCCGGGAAAGGAATGGGAGCCTCTTTGGCAAGCCATTGAGGATTTCCTTGAAGGTACGCAAAAGGGACCCAAACCGGTAACTACACTCTATAGCATCCTCTCCAAGCCTCCTTTTGGTTTACGACTTGGAGTTCTTCCAGTAGTGGTATTAGCGTTTGTGTTGCGCAGGCGACATGAAGTAGCCTTGTACGAGAACAATGTTTATGTACCGGGTATTCGCGTTGATGTGATAGAAAGGCTATCGCGTCAGCCTGAGAAATTTGCCATACGATCATTCAAGATCAATCCAGCATATAAAGCTTTACTGGAACAGGTAGCAAAGATTCCTCTCTTAGCAGATAAAAAAAATGATAGGCTATGCGACCATGAGCGGTTGCTTGGAGTGGTTGAGCCACTAGTGAGGTTTGTAGCTACCTTAAATCCATATGCAAAGTTAACAAGGCGATTCAACGATGCTCGTGTTGCCGACGTACGTTTAGTTATCATGCGTGCCTCTGATCCCTATGATCTGATCTTTAAGGAACTCCCGCAAGTGTTTGGCTTAAATCTCGAAGATAATAGCGAAGCTAAGCAGTTTGTAGAGGGTCTTGGCAATGCGATTACTGAATTAGGGAGCGCCTATGCCAATCTTCTTTCCGAGGTTGAAAGTGAACTTTATACAGCGTTTGGACTAGAGCCATGGAATCCAGACGCACTGATGCAGCTAAAGAAACAAGCTGCATCGGTCAGGCAATGGGCTTCCACACCACAACTAAAACGTTTTATAATGGAGATCACCCGTGACGCATCAGCCGACTGGAGACCAGGAATTGGTCGAGCAGTCATGGATGGAGTATCTCCGAGTCAGTGGACCGATCGTGATGTACCGGAGTTTCGTGCCAGATTACACCTATTAGCCGGTGATTTTGTACGGCTGCTCGAATTAGCCAAGGCTAAAGAGGCTATCTCTGGCAATAAGGTTGTAAGAGTCTCGCTTCTGGATGGAACTTTTGAAGAAACACGTGCATTAACAGTTGTCCCACAAGAGTGGGAGGATAAAGTAGATATCCTTGTTGACAAGATTCAATCCCTGCTGAAAGAACACCTCCATGGAGGTATTCCAGAAAACGAAATTCTTAGAAGAGCTGTACTGGCACGAGCGCTGATGAACGAAACGAGGGAAACAAAGCATGAGTGATGGCGAGCGGCGGCATATTCTCCTCATTTCCGGTGGTAAAGATAGTACCGCTTTAGCCATCTATATGCGTGACCGGTATCCAGAAATCGAAATGGAATACCTGTTTACCGACACCCAGAAGGAGCTGCCGGAAACTTATGCATTCTTGAATAAATTGGAAGCCTATCTTGAAAAACCAATTATACGCCTAGGTGATGTAGAAGGTGATAGAGGGTTTGACCATTGGTTAGCTATGTACGGCAACTATCTTCCTTCGCCGAAAATGAGATGGTGTACTCGGAAACTAAAAATTGAACCGTTCGAGAAGTATGTTGGTGATGACGAAGCATACCTGTATGTTGCCATTCGTGCTGACGAGAATCGCCGTGGTTTTATCTCAACCAAACCAAATTTGACCCCTGTTTACCCATTTATCGAGGATGGCATTACCAGAGATGATATAGGGAGAATCTTAACTGAGAGCGGAGTAGGTCTGCCTGAGTATTACCGCTGGCGTTCTCGTTCAGGCTGCTACTTTTGCTTCTTCCAACGAAAAATCGAATGGATAGGACTTTTGGAGAACCACCCCAATCTATACGAAGAGGCTGTGAAGTACGAGAAGCCTGAAAAGGGATACACATGGAATGTATCCGAGAGTCTAGAAGAACTTCGTCGACCTGAAAGAATCGAACAGATTCGTCGTGAAGACGCTTTGCGGAAGGAGCAAGCCCGTAAACGACAGCGTCCAAAGAATTTGGCACAAGCATTCGGTATATTAGATATGGATATTGATGACGAGCTAGGCTGTCTTATATGCCATTTATAATAAGCCTGGTATGAGGGCGGTTAGATGCGATGATCAATCTTGATTACCACTCGACCACTCCGTGTGATCCACGGGTAGTACAAGCAATGCTTCCATATTTCCATGAAAAATTTGGAAATCCGTCAAGTACACAGCATGCCTTCGGACGTGAAGCCGCAGCAGCTGTGAGGCGTGCCCGAGATCAAGTCGCAAATCTGATCAACGCCTATCCCCAGGAAATTATATTCACTAGTGGGGCAACTGAAAGCAATAACCTAGCCATCACTGGTGTAGCCTTGTTAGAAATTCCAGGTCGACGGCGCATAGTTACGACTAAGATTGAGCATAAGTCCGTCTTAGAAACATGCCATTGGGCACAGCGATTCGGATATGAAGTTGAGCTGCTTGATGTAGACCAAACTGGTCGTGTGAATTTGGATCATGCGGAGCAAGTCATTACTTCGGAGACAGCATTAGTGTCGGTACAGGCAGCAAACAATGAGATTGGTACTATACAGGATATTCCTGCATTAACCCAGTTGGCTCATGAACGTGGAGCCTTATTTCACTGTGATGCTGCACAAGCTATAGGTAAAATCAAAGTTGATGTTTTGGAGTGGAATGTTGACTTAATGTCTCTAAGTGGTCACAAATTATATGGCCCAAAGGGAATAGGTGTTCTTTATCTTTGTGGGGGAAAACGTGGATTTCCCATTTTGCCGTTAATGCATGGTGGAGGTCAGGAGGATGGCTTGCGGTCAGGTACATTGAACGTTCCAGCTATCGTTGGTCTTGGTGAAGCATGCAGGATACTGGATGAGTGTTGGCAAGACGAAGCGCAACGAATCATGTACCTGCGAGATAGATTTGAGGAAATTATAAAGAAACGATATCCGGATGTTGTCATTAACGGTAATAAGGCATACCGTCTTCCCGGGTCATCAAGCATCACCTTTCCAGGCATCGATGCCGAGGTATTAATGGCGAACACACCGGACCTTGCGTGGAGCACAGGTTCAGCGTGTAATTCAGGTGCTCTTGAACCGTCACATGTACTGCTGGCTATAAGTAAGAACCGGACGCGGGCTTATGAAACAATGCGGGTAGGCATTGGCCGGTTCACCACTCAAGAGGATATTGATTTAGCAGTAGATCTTATAATTGGAGCTCTCGAACGAATACAGCAACTAATGTCGGATTTACGGAAACCCAGCTCTGCGTAACTATATAGCAGTCTCAACAGAGTGACTGCCGGAAGATTAGAGCGAGCGATACTCTGCTAAAGCGAAATAATTGTCCGCCATTGACATTTTGTGGGCATTATCGATGTATTGGGCAGACTGGTGTGGGCATTGGCTCGATATTGTTGATGGCTTGTTCTGCCGGCTCTGCCTCTCCAATAACCAATCCGGGTAATAGCTGCCGTTACGCAACTTGGGGATCTCCAGATCAAGGTTGCCCAGCCGTGTGCTAAACTGGCGGGGGCGTGATCCGTTACGATATGTTTTTCTCTGGTCATTCCGTTCATAGCGGCCGGCGCTGATCTGCTCAGTCGCATCAGCTTCTATCAGTTGTTGTGTTATCCATTCTGCTGCTTCTTTTAACACATCAACATCTTGCGTCGCTTTTACCAATTCCAACAGGTTTTTCAATAGGTCTTGCGGAACAATTTCTTGAGCCATTGTGTGATTACTCCTTTCGGTTTTTCTCGTCAATTAACCATTTGGAGTCACACAATGGCTTTTCCTTCCAAGGCTTGTCTATGGACCACTGGTTCGCCTCGCCCCCTAGGGGGGCGCCTGGGGGAAATGCCTACGTTGTTTTTACACCACTACTTGATACTTTAACGGTTTGTCGGTGGAGACAACACATTCATAGGGTTAAGAGCTAAATGACAAACAAAATGTATTGATGAATATGATGGTTTTGATTGCACCCACCGTTGGATATCAAAGGAAAAGTACATACACCGGTAGTGGTACGTTCCGACAATAATTAACGAAAGGATGGATAGGCGAAATGAAAGGGAAGACGTCTCTCTTTGATCGAGTAGGAACTTTATTGGTTATAATCCTAGCCATGATGGCAACACCGGTTTTTGCCGCAGATGCAGATTGTCAAATGAGAGTGGTGAAAACTAAAGGCGAAGCAGAGGTACCCGGTCAGCCCATTGGCGCACATATGGATGTCACAGTTTCCATCACCGAAAAGAGTGCAGATAAAGCCCGCAATGAAGTAGCCAAGCGCGTCGCCGCCATAAAGCAAGTGCTGCTGGCGGAGGGTCTAAGTGAGGATGATCTACGTACCAATACCCTTTCAATGAGCACCAATACCCATCATCAAACAGGAGAAATCACAGGATATACGACGAAGCACACCCTTTCCATCGTCATTTCTGATATAGATAAGCTCGGCATTATCTGCGCTATGTAGCCTCATTCGCGGAGGTTGTCCCAGAAGCCGTGGAATTTCAGTGACGCAGTCTCACGCAGTTTTGCTCTCATTTACTTCTGTTTTCATCTTATCAACCGTTAGGCGACGGATCGCTGCACGAAGCTTCTGTATTTCT
>DULU01000132.1 GCA_012840225.1 Bacillota bacterium | reverse complement strand
GAGGAATTGAAACAGTCGCAGGTTCCTCGCTGGGATTATGAAAAGTTTGAAGTTCAGGCGCTACCTATGAGGAATTGAAACTATAGCTGGTGTCTCGGCAGCAGCACTGGAGGCTGCCGGTTCAGGCGCTACCTATGAGGAATTGAAACTGATATGAGCAGGAGGTGTTGCGGCATGGGCAACATGTTCAGGCGCTACCTATGAGGAATTGAAACTTGGGTGATGCGCGCAAAGCCGAAGAGCGCGAAGCCGGTTCAGGCGCTACCTATGAGGAATTGAAACGTTGGCTCAGATAAACCTTGAATGTTCGACCATTCACTGGTTCAGGCGCTACCTATGAGGAATTGAAACGAGCGGATCATGGCAACACAAGCAATTGAAGCCTGCGCCGTTCAGGCGCTACCTATGAGGAATTGAAACACGTACTGCTGCCCCAGGTCGGTCAGGTACTCCTCGGGTTCAGGCGCTACCTATGAGGAATTGAAACAGCACCTGCGCCTGCAGTTCTGCCGTGCGCATGTCGGTTCAGGCGCTACCTATGAGGAATTGAAACGAATCCAGACCAACGACGCGGACGGGGCATCGGTCACCGTTCAGGCGCTACCTATGAGGAATTGAAACCTGCAGACCTGAAGTACATCTGTTCTCTCCGCGCCAAGGTTCAGGCGCTACCTATGAAGAATTGAAACTATCGTTCGCACCGCGTATGCGGATTTTCTGCGGCCGGTTCAGGGAGGTTGTCCCAGAAGCCGTGGAATTTCAGTGACGCAGTCTCACGCAGTTTTGCTCTCATTTACTTCTGTTTTCATCTTATCAACCGTTAGGCGACGGATCGCTGCACGAAGCTTCTGTATTTCTTTGTAGCCTTTGATCTTAGAAAAACGTTCTTCAGAGGCGAGCAGACCAGCTGCCACCCAACACTTGATCATATTTCCGTTTTGCCATCTCTTAACATTACGGGTACGAGTTCTCACGGCATCAAATGCCGATTCTATTGCATTGGTTGTGCTGAGACTCTTTTGGAGTATTCCTGATATGTCCAGGCGCATGACAGTACAGGTCTCTTCTAGCCCCTCGCGAAGGCTGGCGGCAGCGTCAGGGTATTGCATCTCTAATTGGGTAGCCAAACCCTTAAGGGCTTGAGTCGCTTCGCCGAAATCGTGCATTGCCCAAGCCTTGTTAAGCTGGCGATTCACCAAAGGACGCTGCTCCTTGGATAAATAGTCCAATACATTGCGTTTCTTGTGTACTTGGCATCGCTGGATAAGGACACGCTCACCATAGACCGTCTTTAGAGCACTGTGCAGTGCCTTAGCACCGTCAATGATCGCCAGCAATCCCTCCTCGCCATCTACTCCCCGTTCGACTAAATCGGCCAATAAATCCTTGCAAACCACTGCATTCTCTGTGGCACCCAAGCGTATTCCCAAAATGTGCTTTGTACCATTCTGATCAATACCCATTGCTACCATAACGGCTTTACCAGCGAACTCAACACTGTCCAGTAGTAGGGCGGTAATACCCAGCGAATCAAACCGACGACTCATTAATCGATTCAACTCACCTTGCGCGGCTTGGGTGAAACGCCGGCTAACACTACTTTTTGACGCACCATGGCATTTCAGTTCCTCTGGAAG
>DULU01000034.1 GCA_012840225.1 Bacillota bacterium | reverse complement strand
GTTTATGTCACCAGATTTACTGCTGAACCTGCCAAAACTCTCTCTTGATAAACCCACCGGGAGAAAAACGGCTTGGTTTTACAAAAAATGCACTGTAGTAACCGACCCTTGCGAGATCCGGGCTGATAGGATGAAAGAAAGAAGCTACATCTTTAAAGATAATGGGGTGATAACATGCTGAAACGGCAGATCAAGGAACGGATATATTGGCTTGGCGGTATCGATTGGGACAGGCGGTTGTTCGACTCACTCATCCCCCTGCCCGACGGTACGTCATATAACGCCTATCTGATTGAAGGCAGCGAAAAGACGGCACTGCTGGACACGGTGGATCCTACCAAGACCGAAATACTCCTGCAGCAGCTTTCCGGAGTGCAGAAGATCGATTACATTGTCTCTCACCATGCCGAACAGGACCACTCAGGTGCCATACCGCAGGTGCTGGAGCGGTATCCTGAGGCCAAAGTGGTGGTCACCCCCAAAGCGGTGGGGATGTTGATCGACCATCTGCATTTGCCTGAGAATGTATTCATCACTGTGCAGGACGGCGAAACCCTCTCCCTCGGCGACAAAACGCTCAAATTTTACCACACCCCCTGGGTGCACTGGCCCGAAACCATGGTGACCTACCTGGAAGAAGATCAGATCCTCTTCAGCTGCGATTTCTACGGTTCCCACATCGCCGCCGCCGATCTGTATGTAACCGATGAAGGGCGGGTCTATGAGGCGGCCAAGCGCTATTACGCCGAGATCATGATGCCTTTCCGCACCATAATTGAGAAAAATATAAATAAACTTAAAGGCTTGGAGATACGCATGATCGCTCCCAGCCACGGGCAGATCTACGACCGCCCGGCCTTGATCATGGATGCCTACCGAGATTGGGTAATGGGTCCGCCGCACAATATAGCGGTTATACCATATATATCTATGCACGGCAGCACCCAGAAACTGGTTGATCACCTGGTCTCGGCTTTAGTAAAGAACGGCGTGCGGGTGGAGCCGTTCAACCTGGCGGTGACCGACATTGGTAAATTGGCCATGGCGCTGGTCGATGCGGGTACCATCGTGCTGGGGGCGCCAACAGTATTGACCGGTCCGCATCCTCTGGTAGCATATGCCGCCGTGCTGGCCAATGCTCTTCGCCCCAAGGCCAAATATGTAGCCATCACCGGTTCCTATGGGTGGGGAGGCAAGACGGTCGACATATTGACTCAACTGATTTCCAATCTCAAAGTCGAGGTTCTGGAGCCTGTCTTATGTAAAGGTATGCCCAGAGAGGAAGACTACCAGGCGATCGAGAGATTGGCGGCCGAGATAGCCGGCAAGCATAGAGATAACGGCTGGCAGTGATAATAAATGAGGTGATTAATAAAAATGGCGAGCAATATATATGCCGATAACAGTTTGAGTATAGGGCGTACACCGCTGGTGCGGATTAATAACATCACCAAAGGGTTGCCGGCTGCAGTAGTGGCGAAAATAGAGGGCCGCAATCCCTCCTATTCGGTTAAGTGCCGCATCGGAGCCTCCATGATCTGGGCAGCTGAGAGGGAAGGCAAGCTTAAGCCCGGCAGCAAGGATGTAACCGTTGTGGAGCCGACCAGCGGCAACACCGGCATAGCTTTGGCCTATGTATGCGCTTTGCGCGGTTATCCTCTCATTCTCACCATGCCTGAAACCATGTCTGAGGAACGGCGCAAGATGCTGAAAGCCTTCGGCGCCCAACTGATTCTCACCGAAGGGGCGAAAGGCATGAAAGGAGCCGTGGATAAAGCTACCGAACTGGTGACGTCCGACCCGGCACACTATTATATGCCCCTGCAGTTTAAAAACCCGGCCAATCCGCAGATACACTATCAGACTACCGGTCCCGAGATCTGGTTGGATACCGATGGAGCCGTCGATATATTCGTCGCCGGGGTGGGCACCGGCGGGACTATTACAGGTGTCGGCCGCTATCTCAAGCAGGTGGCCCGGAAGCCTATCAAAGTGGTGGCAGTGGAGCCGGCCAAATCACCGGTGTTAACCGCCGTACGGGCGGGGCGGCCGCCGCAACCGGGTCGCCACGCCATACAAGGTATCGGCGCCGGATTCGTCCCGGAGGTGCTCGACCTAAGCCTGGTCGACGAGATTGTTACCGTTGCCGATGAAGAGGCGATTGAGTTTACCAGGAGACTGCATCGGGAAGAGGGCATCACCTGCGGCATATCGAGCGGCGCCGCCATGGCCGCCTCGGTAGCCATAGCCCGGCGACCGGAAAATAAAGGCAAACTGATCGTCACGATATTGCCCGATAGTGGCGAGCGCTATCTGAGCACGGCACTATTCTCTGATCTGGTGAACTAGGATGAGCCTGACCATAGCTGTAGCCATGAGCGGCGGTGTGGATAGTGCTGTAACCGCCATGCTGCTCAAAAAAGAAGGTTATCAGGTAATCGGTGTCACCTTCAACCAGCAACAGCCGTTTTGCGCCGGCGACGGCGCCGGCGACAGCGATGCCACGCCGCCGGCGCAGACGGCCCTGAGCGGGAGCAGGAGCAGGGGCGAGAGGGAGAGGGAGAGTGAGGTGGAGGTGGCAGCGAGCTGGAGCGTTGAGGCGGGCGAAAGGGAAAATGCAGGTGAAAATGATAAGGCAGGCGAGTGGAAAGACCCCGCCGGAAGTACCTCAAACATTACTTCAGACAGCATCAGTCGCGCTCGCTCCATTGCCGGTTATTTGGGTATCCCGCATTATGTGCTCCCTGTCTACCGGGAATTTGAGGAATTTGTGCTGAAGCAAGCTTGGGTTGAATATGCCCGGGGCCGGACTCCCAATCCTTGCGCCATTTGCAATGAGCGGATCAAATTCGGCTATGTTTTAGCCTGGGCCCGGCAGATGGGTGCCGGTAAACTGGCGACCGGACACTATGCCCGGGTTACCTATGAGGAAGACGGCTTCCCGGTGTTGAGACGAGGTGTCGATCGCCGGAAGGATCAATCGTATTTTCTTGCCGGTCTCTCTTCGGACCAGCTCAAGGCCGTGCTCTTTCCCCTAGGCAATTTCACGAAGGACCAGGTGCGTCTTTTGGCCCGAAAGAACGGATTGCCCTTTGCAGATACTTCTGAAAGCCAAGATGCCTGCCTCATCCAGGAAGGGCAATCTTTAGCCGAAACGCTACGCCATCGCTTTGGCGCAGATGCCAAAACCGGATCGGTTGTCGACGAAAACGGCACCCTGCTCGGCAGGCATTCCGGCATTCATCAATTTACCATCGGCCAGCGCCGGGGCATTCCTGTAGACTCACCGCGGCGTTTATGGGTGAAAAGTATCCAGGGCGATACCGGTACCGTCGTCGTTACCACTTCTGAGGATACTTTACTCTGCCGCCGACTAATTGCTTCCGGGTGCACCTGGCTATTACGGGAAGCTCCAGAAAGTCGTCGTTGCGAGGTGCAGGTGCGCTATAAGCATCAGGCTGCCCCCGCCCTGGTGGAACGCCTCCCAAATGGCAATTATGATGAAGTAATCATCACCTTCGATGCCCCTGTCAGAGCTCCCACCCCCGGGCAGGCGGCCGTGTTTTATGATGGAGAGCGAGTATTAGGCAGAGGATGGATTGAGGAAGCCTGGTAGGTATTTACCTTCCAGGCTCCGGTGTTTTCATGCCGCCACCTCTATGCTGCCTGGCATTGTTGCGATACCTACACATCTTATCCTCCAGGTATTCGATCACTTTCTCATATCCGGTCAGATCGTTCAGCACCACTCCCGGTAACCCTTTCACCTTCCGCTTTATTCCCTCAATGCTCAAATCCTCGGCTGTGAATACCACCAGCGTTATGCCTCTCTCCTGGCAAATCTGCTGCTTCACTTTATCCCGCAGCTTCTGTTGGTTCACGATATCCTTATCATAAAGATCCGTCGGCCTGCAGTGCTGGTCTCCGTTAAACTCAAACGCCACTTTCTGCACTTCATAGAGGCGATCGAAATGCATCTCCCCGCCTGTGTCCTTGTTCACCAAATATTCCGGCCTGGCGTTATCCACTGCATTATCCCACGCCAGCACCAGGGAAAGCCCTTCCCTCATCAGTGTTTCACCGAGGAATCTGGCATACTGAATCCTGCGCTCAATGTTCATCAACCTTACGGTCACCGGATCGCAGGCCCTGATGTCTTTTCTTACCGTCTTCTGTTTGGTCCTGATAACTACCCATTCAGCCTCCTTCAACTCTTGCAGGGCCCGGCGCACCGTTTTGACATTCAGCTTAAGAAACCTGGCCAAAGAAGCATAAGTAAAGGTAGCTGACCCGTTCCATATTTCATAATCCGCCAAGGACTGTATAGCACCGTAAATCACCTTGGCCTGCACACCAATATTCCGATCGGTAAGCAAATCGAGCGGTATGTAGGCAAATGGGTAGCAATAAGACTTCATCCAGAGCAGCGGTGTAGGTTTGACCACCTGCCGTGGCGTTTTCGGCGGTGGCGACGGTGGGGAGGGTGGAGGTGGAGGCGATTGAGGCGGTTGTGGTGGCGTGGGCGGCATAGGCGGCGTGGACGAGACCACATTATTCGTATTCGGCACGTTAATCGGATCCGCCAGAAAATACCGGGCAATATAACCGCGAACCTCAAGCTGAGCAATAGCTCTACGGATGGTTGGTCTCGACAGGCCGATCCTATCCATAAGCCTGGTCGGTGAAAGGATCGTACAGCAATTTGTTATTCTAAATCTGTCCCACTGAAGAATCATCCAGACCAGTTTAGCTGTGGCCCGCAAGTCGCGGGCAAGCAATATGGGGAAGGGGACATCCACCGCTTTCCTAACATCGGTCACTTGTCGAATCATGCCATCCCTTCCTCTCAATCCGTCTGCCAATTCAGGCGTAGCCCAAGCCAGCTCGCACATCCATTCTCCATCCGTCACAGCAAACCCTGCCCATTTTGATAGTTAAATCGGTTAATTATATACATTATGTAACTGTCCATATATAATATTATTGTTACATAATGTGACCGCCCCAACCAGCCATCTATCAGCTCTTTTTGCTGTCAAACCCAACATAAACAACCATCCACATTAATTTAGACATGTTTACAACCGACCGATCGGTTATGCCCTCAAGGTTTTTCTGGTGCTGGCAACCATTACCAGCTACCTTGAGGGAATATTTACCAGTCACCGAGTGGCAAAAAAGTGGCT
>DULU01000153.1 GCA_012840225.1 Bacillota bacterium | reverse complement strand
GTTTGCCGCCGGCGCAGGCGATCGCGGCATAAGTTTACCGTGATATGGTATAACCAGGTGGCAAAGCTGCAATCGCCCCGGAATCCGGAGAGAGAACGGAAAGCGCGCATAAACACTTCCTGGGTGACATCCTCCACTTCCTCCGGCCCCAGGAGGTGCAGCACCAGGGTTTTCACATCAGCCTGGTGCCGGCCGACCAGTTTTTCCCATGTATCCATACATACCACCTCATCCGATTAATGCTATACCGACCACCGCCAGAGACAAAAACGGCCCGAACGGTATTGGCTGTCGTCTGGACATACGACCGGCCGCCATGAGGGTCAAACCCACCACCGCACCGATGAAGGAGGCCGCCACCAGCACCGTCAATGCAGCACCAGGACCGATAAAGCTGCCGATGGCCGCCAGGTATTTGACATCGCCGCCGCCCATTCCTCCCCTGGACAGCCAGGCTACCAGCCACAATACCCCTCCGCCCACAATGATGCCCAAGACGGCATGGACAGGGGAGAAATGAGGGGCCAGCACTTCATAGGCGCCCCAAACGCCGGGATCCACGAAGGACCCCGGCCAAAGAGCTTCCCAGGTGGAGGACGGCTTCACCGGAATGGCCGCCCCTCCTGCCAGATACCAGGCCGTGTTGACGACCAGACCCAGGATGATGCCGGAAATGGTCAATAAGTTCGGCAGCAGGTGATGTTCAAGATCAATAGCCGCCAAAGCGATGGCCAGGTAGCACAGGAGGCAATAGGCAGCAAAGGCCCAGCCCGGACCATACCTCATAAATAAGACCAGGGTCAAAACACCTGCCGATATTTCCACCGCCGGATAGATCCAAGAAACGACGGCGCTGCAGTAAGGACACCGGCCTCTGTGGAAGAGGAACGACACCACCGGGAGCAAATCGGTGACGGCCAGGGGATGTAGACATTTAGGGCAATGCGCTTCCCGGGTCAGCACCGACATGCCTCGCGGCACCCGATAGACGATGGCCGCCAGGATGCTTCCGGCTACCAGCCCGCCGCATAATACCAAAGTGCGCAGGATTCCGGCTGCCAGCGGCGTCATGGATAGATAACACCCGCTTTCGGCAAAAGTGGCTCAAGGCCGGACAACTCCAAGGTTTCCTTTTTCGTAATCGCCGCCGCCTCCGGCGAGGTGCGGACAATGGTCGGCCGGACCAAAATAACCAGCTCCGTCTTGGTTTTCACCACTTTGGTGGTGCGGAAGAGGGTACCGATGATGGGAAGATCTCCCAAAAACGGTACCTTGGTTACCACTTCGGATACATTTTCGCGCATCATGCCGCCGATCACCAGGGTCTGTCCATCCTGAACCACCATGGTGGATTTGGTGTGCCTGGTATTCACCATCGGGTTACCATCGGGAGCCAGTTGGGTGAAGCTGTCCGTGGTCTGGTTGAGCTCCAGGTATATCTGCCCGCTCTCGCCGATGCGCGGCGTTACTTCCAAAGTCACGCCCACATCCTTGAAGGCGTAAGTGGTGGTGACAGCCGCATTCTGCCCCGTGCCTTCTTGTTTCTTCGCCTGGATATACGGCACCTGCGTGACGATGTTGATGGTGGCCGGAGTGTCGTTGGCCGCCATGATGCTCGGGGTGGAGATGACATTCATGCGGGAGTCGCTTTTTATGGCGGCCAGGATTACATCCAACCCCTGAGTGATGATGTTGAATTTCGAGCTGATGCCCAAGTTGCCAAGTAAGGCGCTGAGTTTGCTGCTGCCGGCGGTATTGGTGCTGCTATTGGCCCACTGCCACTGCCACTGCACACCCATATCCTGATTATCGTCGAGCTGAATCTCCAACACGACCGCTTCTACCAGCACCTGCGGCGGCATGACATCGAGAGCGGCGATCAGGGCCCGCACATCCGCCATAACTTCAGGCGGACCGATCACGAGGAGAGAGTTGCTGGCCGGATCGGCCACCACCCGTACATCCTGGTAGGCCAAATTCACCCCGGATGAGATATATCCGGCCTGATTGCTGCCGGTGTCCGGCAGGGAGGAAGAGTCGCCGGCCTGCACAGGTTCGGGTTTATACGCTTCCACCATACCTGCAGTGGTTGTCTTGCCGACACTGGAGAAGAGGTTGCTCAGCACCTCGGCCAATTCGGTGGCCCGGGCGTTCTGCACCCGGTAGACCGTGACATTGCCGGAGAGGGTGGCGGCGGCCACTGTCGGCCGGTCGAGGTCGCGAGCCATCTGCTCCATCTCCGGCAGCAAGGAGGCCGGACCGAGGAGCACCAGGCGATTGGTAGCGGCATCGGCGGCGAAATAAGGCGTAATGCCGGAGCTGATTTCATCCTGTTGCCGCATTTTATATACCTGATTTAAAGTGGCAGCCACGTCGGCGGCAGAGGCATAATTCAGCTGCACTTGCCTTATTTCCTGATCAACAGCGGGCGACTGTTTATCCAACCCGGCCACCAGCTCTTTGATGGCGGCTATATCCTCCGCCGGAGCGACGATGAATAGAGTATTGGTACCCGCTTCGGCAAAAAAGCGAGCGGTATCGGCGGAGGAGGCCAACGCCGTGTAGACCTGGTTAAGAGTGGATGCTATGCCGGTGGCTGCGACGTTTTCCAAAGTGATGGTGACTAATTTGTTATTCCGGGCTTCAGCTGCCGAGACGTCCATCTCCTGCACAATGGCTTCCACTAAGGCAATATCCGCCGCCCTGCCGACCAGGAAGATGCTGTTGCCGGCCGTATCGGCGACGATGCGGATGTCTTCGGTGACGATACCGACAGAACCCGTGGTACCGGTAGCACCAGCACCGATACTTACACCCTGCCCGCTTTGCGGTTTAAATACCTGGGATAAAACTGCAGCTACCTGTTCGGCAAGAGCCTTGGTCAATACCACCCGGCGCACCTCGAGCGCTCCGGCATCAGGAGCATCAAATTGCCCGACGAACTGGATGATTTTCTCCTTCTCGGCACTGGAACATATAAAGAGGAGGGAATTCGTCACAGGTTCGGCCACAAAATGAACTGTGGAGCTTGATGTACTGCCGGCTGTCAGTAGACTATACGCCTGATTCAGCGGTGCGGCCAGATCGGCAGCTTTGGAATAACGCAGAGGCACTACACTTATTTCCATATCCGTCGAGCCGGGTTGATCAAACGACTTGGCCAAAACCAACGCCTGCTGCACCTCATCAGATAGACCGACCAGTATTATGCTGTTGGTATGGGTTTCGGCCACAAATCTGACCGGAGGAGAAGCAACAGCAGAGGTGGAGGCCCCGGTATTTTTCAGCTCACCGAACACCTGCGTGAGGGTACCGGCTAAATTACCGGCAGGAATATACGCCAAAGGCAGAACCTCGGTGACGGCATTGTCGGCAACAGGCTGATCGAGTTCGCCGATCAGTGTTTCCACAGCGGGAATCAGGGCAGCCGGGGCGCTGATTATCAGCAATACAGGTGTCGGACCGGCGATGGCCGCCACCTCCGACCAGTCGACCCCATAGCCACCCTGGGCTGCGCTGCTCCTTCCACTTCCAGCCAGGTCCAGGAAGAGACGGCTTAAGGCAGCAGCCATGGAGGAACTGTCCGTTCTGGCCAAACTTATCACTTTGTAGGTTTTATCGGGAATGACCGCGGCGGCATCCATCTCTCGTATCAGATCCAGCACACTTTCCAGAGCATCAGCCGGAGCCGCCACCATAACTCTATTGGCACTGCCGTCGGCTACGGCCCGCACCCAGCCGGGAGCGTCCGCCCGTGCTCCCTGCGTGCTGCTGGCAGCCAATCCTAACCCCGAACTGAACTCCAGGTTCTGATACAGCTGGTTGATGATCTGGGCCACACATACGGCATCGGCCCGCTCCAGCAGCACACCGTCCACTTTATAGCGGGTGGACAGATCATCACGATCAAGCTCGGCGATCAAGGCTTGGGTTTCGTCCGCCAACGCTTCAGGTACCGTGATCAAAAGGCGGCGGCTGGTAGGCTCGGCCATGATCCTGACATACTGGGTTTGGGCGGTTTGGGCGGGGACGGTCGTCTGAACCTGGGTGCCGATGGTGGCGGCCGCCAAATCAATCAGGTATTGCTCCAAAATCTGGGCCAGATTGGCGGCATCGGCATACCGCAACTCCTCCACCCAGCCGACCATGTTAATCCGCCCGGCAGGCGGCTGGTCCAGCAAAGCTACCAATTCATCGAGCTGCTCTGCCAAGATTTGCGGCACAAGAACCATCAAGGTGTCGTCCGATGGTCCCGCCAGAGTCCGCACCTGGATAAGCTGATTGGGTAAGCTGGTGCGGCTGTCGGCCGGTATGACATGACCTTGGGCATCAATGGCGGTGTCGGCGAAAAATTTGGTGATGGCTTGAGTCATCACGGCAGCCGAAGCGTGCGTCAGACGGTAGCTGCGCATTACATACTGGACCGTCGTGGCGGGCTGATCCAGTTCGATCAGTAAAGTGCGTATCGATTCCACTGCTTCTTTGGAAGAAGTGACTAGGAGTCGATTGGTGCGCTGATCGGGAATGAGCAGCGCGTTGGCCAGCGGCGGTCCGACTATACCGCTCAGGTAACTATGAATGATATCGGTCACTTCGGCAGCATCAGCATACTTTAGCTCATGCACCCAGGTGACGCTGCCGGTGTGCAGGAGAGCCGCCTCGTTATCGAGTTTGGCGATCAGATCCATTACTTCTTCTTTATATTCATTCGTTACCAACACCAGCAGCATGTTGGTGTTAGGTTCAGCAACCACATGGATCGGCATCACGGTCGATACAGTCGTCGTTCGGGCACTGCTGGAAGGTATGGAAGTGAGGGTGGTTAATCCCGAGTAGAACTGGGTCAATGCGGTAGCCAGTGTCTTGGCTTCGGCATTTGTCAACGGCACCACCAGGGAACTGATAACCATTCCCGGTTGGTCGAGTTCGGCGATCAGATGACGCACCTGCTCTTCCAGTTCCTGCGGTACCGATATGAGCAACCGCTTGGAATAGCTGTCAGGCACGACAGTGATGAGCGGAGCTTCTGATGATCCCGGCAAAAGCGGGGTTGTACCGGCAGAAGCCGACAACTGTGCCTGAAGTTGCGCCGTCAGGGCGGCTTGATTTGCACCGGTTATCGCCGGCCCTGATGCTGTGCCCGTGACGGCTGTCATGCCCTGCAGATAGGTGGTGAGCACCTGAGCCAAGTTTACCGGGTCGGCGTGGGACAACTCCTGTACCCAAGCTACCATGGACACCTCTACAAGGGCTGCCGCGGCCTCCAGGTTATCCACCAACTCCTGTACTTCATCTATCTGCTCGGCAGGAGCCACCACTAAAAGGAGATTGCCTACCGGATCGGCCACTACCCGCACTGTCGCAGAACTGCTACCACTTTGGGTGGATATCAATGCCGCCACTCCAGCGTAGAACTGCGTGAGCACACTGGCCACAGACTGGGCCTGAGCGTTCTCTAAAGCGATGATCCTCGTGGCTATCTCCACTGCGGGTCGGTCCAGCTCAGCGATCAGATCCCGCACCTGCTGTTCGAGTTCCTCAGGCACCGAGATGAGCAACCGCCTGGTTTGCGGTTCAGGCACCAACGTGATGCCTGAGGTATCAGCTACCCCTGCTCCGGCACTGCCCTGAACGTTTTGGACTCCTTGTGCCGTCGAGAGGACTCGTGATCCCGCACTTGTCCCAGTACCTGCACCCAACCCTTGCAGGATCTGCGACACACTAGCGGTCGGTTGCTGCACCTGGACAGCCTGATTTCTGCCGGATGTGGCCGTTGATATATTCGTTATCGTGGTAGCCGTCAATCCCCGTAAGTAGGTGGCAAGCACCTGAGCCAGGTTAGCCGGATCGGCATAAGAAAGCTCCTGCACCCAGGCCACGGTGGTCACCTCGGCCAGTGCCGCGGCAGCATCCAGGTTTTCTACCAGTTCCTCTACTTCATCTATCTGTTTAGCCGGAGCTACCACCAAAAGGAGGTTACCTACCGGATCGGCTACCACCCGAACTGTCCCCGCATTGCTACCGCTTTGAGCAGAGGTCAATGCCGTCACCCCGGCATAGAACTGCGTGAGCACACTGGCCACAGACTGGGCCTGAGCGTTCTCTAAAGCAATGATCCTGGTAGCGATCTCCACTGCGGGTCGGTCCAGCTCAGCGATCAGATCCCGCACCTGCTGCTCTAGCTCCTCCGGCACTGAGATGAGCAACCGCCTGGTTTGAGATTCAGGCACCAATATAATG
>DULU01000033.1 GCA_012840225.1 Bacillota bacterium | reverse complement strand
GGTAGGTGAACCCTTCCTTCCAGTGACGGTGGTTTTTGTCCAACAGAAAGCCATATGTGACCACCTCTCTGGGCCTCATATTGCCGGCGAGCAGTTCAGCATGAATAGTTACCCATCTGTCTGTTTGGCGGGCTTTGTTGTAGTTGATGATGGCTTCGGGCAAACCTGCACCATTTTGGCGCCTAAACCACCCGGCAGCTTCCAGGCGCCTCAAGGAATCGTAGATCAGGCTCCGGGAGAGGCCGGTACGGTCATCTAGGCGGGACGGGGAGCAAAGGTCTTTAGGAAGGATGGACTTATCCTTCCTATCGAGCCGGATCACCATCCACACCAGCTTATCGCTGGTGGTAATGAGCGGCTCCCACAACAGAGCGATAGGAACTTCGATACTGTCGATCAATGGGCTCCCCTCCATTCACCAACAACGTTAGTAATACTATCTTAGCATATTCCTCCTCATCTGCAAACATGCGTTTCATTTTTTCTCCCCTTACTTCCGGCATATCTTTCGAGGAAATACGGATGATGTTGAGATTATGATGTTGATGAAAAGTAGGAGGATAAAAGGAGAAGGAAGAGGTGAGTTCAAACCGGAGGAGCAGCAGTGCCGGGAGTACAACGCGACAAGCACCGACTTACTAGGGTGAGCGACCGGTGTCAGAGCGAGAGGATCCCGCATTGCAGGCATCGCAGGATCTGTGAGCTCAAGCTTAGGTTCCAAGATCCAGTCCACTGTAGTGGTCGGGGGCAATCATGAAATGGGCGATCAGGAATAAGAAGGAAAGCCGCCGGCCGATATTTGGCCAGGCGGCTGGTCTATCGTCCGGGATGAGATAGCGGGCCAAGCCGAGCTGAACCGAAAGCCAAACTAAATCAAAAACCATGCTGAACCATTGATTAATGGTAATCGATATTCTCCAGAGCTTCCACTCCAAGCCGCAGAGCGATCAAGGCAACCTGGGTGCGATCGTCGATCCCTAATTTGCGGTAGATGTTGCTGACATGGTTTTTTACGGTGTGGGGACTGATGTATAATTTAGCGGCGATGTCGTCGTTGGACAAACCCATCGACATCAGCCGTAACACATCCCTTTCCCGCTGTGAAAGGTCTCCCAGTCGTTCGCGGCCTTTTTTTATCTTCTTATCCATTCCGGTGAACCCCCACAGCCTAAAGTTTGAAACCGATTGCTTTAGCATCTATGTGCATGGTATTTTGCTGCGGGGTAGCCTGTGATAGTATGGCAGGATGATTTACCTGTCCTGCTTCAGCCCCGCCTCTTTTCCTTTCCCTTCTCTTCCCGCTTCCCTCTTCTCTCTTCTCTCTTCCGTCACAGAGAGGAGGTCGCCACCCATGGTGTGTGTCGCCTCCAGCCTGCCTGCGGGAAGCTCCAGGACCCAATCCGCTCCCCTCACATACGGACCCAGCCGCCAGGGCTTGAGCTGCGATATGCAAGCCAACACCCGGTTTTGCCGTGACACATAGACGGCGTCTATGGCGAATCTCATCCCCCACATATGTATGCAGGAGCACGGCCTGATTAGCAGACCTTCACCCGGCTTGAGCTCTTCTTTTCCGAGAAGCCCACGCAGCCGGGTGGCGTACGTCTCCGCCGCCGCAGCACGCTCAGCCAGGTAAACACCTCTGGTGCAATTGTAAACCGAGTATGTCGCTCTCGCTCTCGACATGGCTTCGGCTCAACTTCCTTTCTCTTTACTCATTTTCATTTCATGCCATTTTTCACTACGTCGCTCCAGGCCAAAGGCACACCCTACCTAAAAAGGTGGTGCGGGCATAGCCGAAACGGTAAAATTTACGTTCATGGTTATTGTATCGGGCGCCACGACAACTTCTTTAAAGAGGCAGTCGGCCGGGAGGCAGGTATAAATGACCTCCCCGGCGCCTGGTGAGGCAAGGGTAGAGACAGGGACAGAGGCAAGAGCAGAGGTAGGGGCAGAGGCCACATTCAGAGCCACTTCATATATTCCCGGAGGCACCTGACTCAAGGTGTAGCTGCCGTCTGCCGTCACCAGGGTGGTGGTCAAAACCGCCCGGTTATCAGATCCGGTGGTGTATAGAGCCACTTCCCAGCCCTCGGGGTTGCCGGGCAGCAGATCGACGGTCTCCACTTTTACCCGACCGGTGATCATGCCGGGATGCTGCCCTCTATCGCCTGGCGACGGCCCGATCACCCCGCACCCGCCGAGAAAGGCCAGGATTACCCCCAGTACACCCGCCACGGCTTTATAATCGATAGTTAATAGGATCATCTTACAGATCTCCCTTCAGTCTGGGGCAGTGTTGGCTAAAGCTCTCTACCATCAACGCCAGATCACCAGGCGCTCTGTGGCCACGGTTACCTGCTCGCCGGCTCTAGCCACCACTTTGATCTGGTAGAGGCCATTAGGCAGGTATTTGCCAGCATTGCTACCCATACTGTCGGCGCCACCACCACCACCGGCAGCGGCTGCCTGCCGTCCGTCCCAACTGATGATATAGCGGCCAGATCCTGCCGCCCGGCCATATAAACGGTGCCGCAGCCTCCCCGACACATCATAAATGCCGGCGCTTACCTCTGCCGCCGAGTGCATATGGAGCGACAGCTTAATGGACCCGTTTCCTGTCCAGGGATTGGGGTAGACCTGCAAATCGGTGAACAACTGCGACGGCCGGCTGGAAGCTGTTAAAACGAAGTGTCGGATCTCCCCGGGGGTTTGGGGTGTATATGTGTAACTCCCTCCGGGCAATAGGGTCCACTCTGCTCCGGTGGCGGTATCTTTCATGGTCAGTTTCACGCTCTGGGGCAAAAGGTGCATATCAAGCCAGTTCCAGCTCAACCTGACCTGCTCCCCACTGCCCGCCAAGACCCGCACCTGCCACTCATACTTCTGGTCGGGGTAGGCGCCGGCGGAGCGAAAATCGGTAGCCATAGCTGCACCGTCTGGTGTGAGGAAATACAGGCTGATGCCACTTTCAAAGAGCGGAGGTTCCTCCCAGTGCCAAAGGGATGCCGGGGTAATAGCGGCCTCAGCACCTGCTTCCAGCCCCGCCTCAACACCTGCTTTCAGCACCGCCTCAGCACCTGTTTCCGCCCCTGCCTCCATCCCTGCATCAGTTACGGCTACTGCCTCGACTCCAGCCACTGCGCCGGCCACCACCCCGCAATAGTTGTCGCTGTCCCGGAAGCCTCCGGCTTCAGCTCTCAGGTTCAATTTCCAGGAAGGCGGAGTGAGCTCTTGTTTCCAGGGCATCAAAGCTGTACTCGTTGCCGGGGCCACTGTGGAGACGGTTGATGTGCGGATAGCGCTGGAGAGAGCAGAAAGCCAGCTAAAAAGGCCGGTCGGCCTTTGCGTGGCAGCAACGGCTTCCGCTCCGACTCCGGCGGCCGCCGCTTTGACCGGGGGCGGGATGATCAGCGTCAGGGACAAGCGGCTTTTCACCCAGTAGCCATACCAGGGGGTACAAGTGTCCTGCATTACATAGCCGCCGCCTTGATAACCCCACAAGCCGGGCGACACCCAACCTACCGCCACCGCCTGGGCCCAGGGGAGAGCTTCTCCCCCCTCCGGTAGCATCACCAGCACCTCGGACCAGTTCACTGCCGCCAGATAGGGGCAGCCGATCAGGTTCCAGCCTCGCTGGAGCGAGAGGAGAAAAGGCTTGCGGTCGTCAGCCAGCGTTCCCACCAGTTCCACCTGATGCCCGGCCGGGAAAGCTGCAGGCTCCAGTTTCAGCCAATACCCCTGCCCCAGCTGCACAGGGGCTAATAGATGAGGTTCCTCACTATAGCGCACATAGCGGCGCTTCCCTTCCACCAGCTGCCAGGAGGCCAGATCAAAGTAGCCTGCCGCCCCTTCCGGCAACGCCAAAGCTGTTACAGGCGAGATCTCCCCACCATCCGCACTGTCCCAGCCACCCAGGCTGTCCCCTCCGCCCGGGCTGTCAGGCTGCAAGGGTAGGCTGATCATGGTCGTTCCGGGAGGAAAGGTATGCTTGGCGGATCGGCCGGAATAGGGATCATAGACCACGGTGGCGATGCTCGTACCCAAGAGATGGCCGTCTGCGTCCCAACCGAAAGCGGTCACCAAATTGGTCCCCTCAGCCAAAGTGAACGGTGTCGGGATGCTGAAGGTAACAGGATGGCCACCCGGCGGCGGTGCGGCCTGTATCTCCACACTGCCCGCGAAGCTTTCGCCCAAGGCATCACGGAGGATCACTTCCACCAAAACAATACCGGGGCCGGAGATCTCCCCCGCCACGAAGAGTGTCTTCTCATTGGTGAGTGGCGGCGCCCCAATGGTGAGCAAAGGCCGATATTCACCGCTTATCTCCTGCCTCATACGATTACCGGCCCGGTCTTTAGCCTCCACCACAATCCGCCATTCACCCACCGGCAAAAAGAGGCGCTCCGCAAAAACATGCCAGTCGGCGCCTCCGGAATTCCCCGTGCCGCCGCCGGAATCCGGAGTGGTGACAAGCACCATCTCTTCCCCATCATTGATGCTCAGGTGTACATCCGGAGGACCAGCTATCTCATCCCGCACCTTCCCGGCCAGCATCAATTCGGCAAAATGCCCCACGCCTGCCGCCGGGGGCTCATCCCACACCAGCTCCGGCGGGGTGCAGTCCACGATAAGCTCTGCTTCCCCCTCCACCACCTCACCATTCTCTGTCGCCGTCGCCACCAGGCGCAGCATATAGCGCCCATCGGGAACGGTAAGAGGTCCCTCACTGCCCCCACCGCCCCCACCACTGCCCCCATCGCTCCCACCACTGCCCCCGCTGCCCCCCACCGCCACCTTACCCTTGCCGTCCCAGGAAAAAGTCTGGACGACGCCCGGCTCAGCCAGAATGGGTGTAAGCTGCCGGATCACCTCACCGACCACATCGACCACCTCTGCCGTGACCAAAGCATCTTTATTGACGGTGAACGATACCTGGCAATACTCCGCCACCTGATCGCCGTTCGGTGAGCAAGGCACCACCGGCAGTATATTAAGGCGCAGCTTATATATACCGCTGCCCGCTCCGGGAAGGAGGGAGTCGGCTATCGGCAGGAAGTTGACCAGTCCGAGATGAGGCTCGTCTCGTTTGTCATATATATAGGCGGCGATCACCTCGGTATCGACCGTATCCCACCAGTTACCGCCGGCCTCCACATCATCCGGACCTTCATTGTATATATACCAGAAAACCGCTCCCGGCTCTCTGGCCACGGCATCGTCGAACAGGAAATTGTTTCCCGCGAGGATCGCCGGATGGCCGCTCCTCACCAGCAAAGCAAAGTCGTTCGCCCTCATAATGCTGAAATCATTGCCGGAAATGAAGCTTTCGCTCCCCCCATCATGTACAATGCCGAAGGTATTGCTTTTTATATCATTGTGTCGAATATGCATGCCGGCGGAGGCGGCATTATATATACCCCAGCTGTTATTATTGATGGCGTTATATTCCACCACCCCGGCGGCCTCTGAGGCATAGATTCCGTATTCATTGTGGGTTATCTCGCAATAGGCCACCTGATGGTCCATCCCGCCTTCCAGATGCACGGCGGTCAGGTTGTGAGAAAGTTGCGAGTCCTGCAAGCGGAGGGAGGCCCCGGAGCCGGAGGCATAGATACCCCTTTCGGCATATAGGATACGCACCTGGGACAAGAGAGCCCCGCTTTGCTCCCCGTCCAGCCAGATTCCGCCCCAGTCACCGATGGCCGCTCCTTCCTCCAAAGTGAAAACCACCGGCTGATGAGCCGTACCTTCCGCCTCCAGAAATCCCCTCACCCGCAGGACAGCCCGCCTGGTATGGGGCTTGGCCACATCGATACGGGTGAAACGCACCTCCACCCCGGCTGCGATTGTCAAGCGCACGCCGGCGGGCACAAGGATGTCTTCCACGACAATATACGGACTGCCGGCCGCGGTCCACACAGTGTCATGCGCAATCACCCCGCCGACATAGGTGGGAGCGGCCACGGCCGTCACCGCCGCCGCAGCCGCAGCCTCCACCTCAGCCGCCTGTTTATCCGGCATCCAGAAGAAGAGGGTGAGCAGAAGAATACATATATAAATAAGTAATAATATCCACCGGCTCCACTGCCCCATCTCTCTCTTCATTCTCATCAGCATTCTCCCCGTCACCTCTGAAGAGACAGCGACATGAACATGATCATCAGATGTATGGCCGCCGGTCCCAAAAGCACAATAAATAAAGAAGGAAATATAAAGAAGATCATCGGAAAAAGCATCTTTATGGGCGCCTTCATGGCCAACTCCTCAGCCTTCTGCCGCCTTTTGCGGCGGATGTCCTCCGACTGGATGCGCAACACATCGCCGATAGATACACCGAGCTGATCGGCCTGGATGATGGCTGAGGTGAAGGCCCGCAGCTCCGGCACCCCGGAGCGCTCGGCAAGCGCCCGCAGCGCAGCCTGGCGGGGAGCGCCCATACGTACGGCCCGCAGGAAATGGTTGAACTCATCCGAAAGAGGACCGGTGATCTTGGCCGCCACCCGCTGCAAGGCGGCATCGAACCCCAGCCCGGCTTCGACGCTCACTGTCAGTAAATCCACCGTATCCGGAAGCGACTTTAGTATGGCTTTCTGCCTGGCGGCGATGCGCCGCTTTACCAGGAGCCGGGGCACAAGCCACCCCAGGGCGCCCGTCTGGAGGAAGAAGCTCAGTCCTCCCCGACCTCCGGTGAGCACACTCAGGAACAGGGGAGAGCATAGTGCGAGGAAGAGGCGCAGGAAGATGTATTCCGCCACCCGCAGGGAGGCAAATCCTCCAGCCATGGTCAACTGTTTTTCTACATTATCTATATAGGTGCGGGGCAGAAAGCGCATCACGAGCAAGGCTGGTCCGGCGATACGCTGCCGCCAGATAGCCGCCCGGCCAACTGCGGCAGCGGCGGCAGGAGGATATGCTTCCCTGGCCTGAGGCTTCCGCCCCAACTCCCACACTGCCTGGCTTTGATACTTGCTGAGGCGCTCTTCCGGCAGGGTCTCCAGGCGGCGCTGCCCGATATAGTAAACTATGGCGGCACTGCATAGGAAGCTCCCGGCGCTGATCAAAAACAGCATCATATCTTCCTTCTCCTGCCTCCCAGTACATTAGAGTTAGTCAATAGATCTTGACAAGTGAATAGGGATCTTAGAACAGCAAATCAAATCAGTGCCGTCCAGGGTGAGGGGGTGTCCAAATAATTCCGCTATCCAACCGGGTGGGGTGGGGAGGTGTCCAAATCATGCCGCAACAGGCCGGCGCCTGGTCGATGGAGGGTAGATATTTCCAGTATATGGTAATTTTCAGCGGTATTTCCTTCCATATCTTTCCGGAAACCGCCCACCATGGCCCAACCGAAACCTTGAGGGCATTATTTGGACATACCCGCCAAGATTGCGTCCTTAATTGGACACCCCCACAGCCCCCTCATTGTTTGGAGCAAGAACACGTGAGCAAGAAAGGGACATTCCGGTGGGCGGGAGGTTCTCCAAAGGGATTCGCTAGGTCTCTGTCGTGAATCAACGCCGAAATCTAAGACCCTATTCACTTGTCAAAGGACTACGACGCGCTTGACTATTTACAGCACGTCTTATTTACACCTCGATGTCCACGATCTTCCTGATCACCAGGATGCCGAGCACCTGCCCGAGGAGACCAAGGCAGATCGCCAGGATGCCGAAGGGGTGACGGAAGAGCGGGCTGATATATCCCGGATTGATCAGGAGGATGGCGCCGGCGATGAAAATGGGCAACAGTCCGATAATCCACCCGGAGATGCGCCCCTGAGCGGTCAGGGTTTTGATCTCGCCGCGGATGCGGATCCGTTCCCTGATGGTTAAAGCGATATTATCCAGCACCTCGGTCAGGTTGCCTCCTACCTGCCGCTGGATGAGCACCGCCGTTACCACCAGATCCAGATCATCCATCGCCGCCCGCCGGGACATCTCCTGCAGAGCGTCATCCACCGTGGCGCCGAGACTCATCTCGTGCAAGGTCTGGGCGAACTCCTGTCCCAGGGGAGGGGGTATCTCACGGGCTACCATCTCCATGGACTGGATGAAGCTGTAGCCGGCTTTGAGGCTGCTTGAGATGAGCGTCAGCGCCTCCACTATCTGCCCTTCCAGGAGTTTTTGTCTCTTTTTACCGTAGAATAGCTTCCCCAGGCGGGCGGTGAAGGGCGATCTGCCGCCCCTCCTTCTCTCCTCCCCCATTGACCACCTAGCCGGCAGACGGCGGATTCCCGCCACGAGGAAGCCTCCACCTCCGGATGCCGGGGACGCTGGGCCATCTGCCCTGCCACTCGACCCGCCGCCTCCGCCACCTACGTTGCCTCCACTGCTTGCATTCCCGATGCCTTTCCCGGCTCCCGCACCTCCAGCCCCCTGCAGGCCGTGCCTGCGCAGGCGGTATTCAGCCAACCGTTCCCCGGAGAAGACCAGACAACACCAGCGCCAAATCAAATAAATAGTCAACCCGCCCGATAATACGGCCAAAAAAAGCATGAGCCGCGCCGCCATCATGTCATGTCCGCCTTCATCATGTCATGTCCACCTTCATCAGTTCATCGGTCATGTCCGCCTTCATCGGTCATGTCCGCCTTCTGTCGCTTCTGTCGCTTAAAAATAATGAAGCAGGCAGTTCAATCCCGGCGGCGGCGATACGGTCGGCAAAGCGGGGACGAATTCCTGTAGGTACGAGTCTGCCAATTACCTTGCCGTCGACCACACCCTCCTGCTCAAACTGGAAGATGTCCTGCATGATGATGACGTCGCCCTCCATCCCCTGCACCTCGCTGATGTTGGTGATCTTGCGGGTGCCGTCACGCAGGCGGGATTGCTGGATGATGAGATCGATGGCCGAGGCCACCTGCTCCCTGATCACCCGCACCGGCAGATCCATCCCGGACATCAACACCATGGTCTCAAGCCTGGAGAGCATGTCCCGCGGCGAGTTGGCATGGCCGGTGGTGAGGGAGCCGTCGTGACCGGTATTCATGGCCTGCAACATATCCAGGGCTTCCCCGCCCCGCACCTCGCCCACCACAATGCGGTCGGGACGCATGCGCAAAGCATTGCGCACCAACTGGCGAATGGTGATCTCCCCTTTACCTTCTATGTTCGGCGGCCGGCTCTCCAGGCGTACCACATGCTCCTGCCGCAGCTGTAGCTCAGCGGCATCCTCAATGGTGATGATGCGCTCATCTGGCGGGATGAAAGAGGAGAGCACATTGAGCAAAGTGGTCTTGCCGGAGCCGGTGCCTCCGGAGACGACAATATTCAGGCGCACCTTGACGCATATCGCCAAAAATTCGGCCATCTCTTCGGTGAGGGTGCCGAGGCGGATCAGATCGTCCACGGTAAGCGGTGTGCGGGCAAATTTGCGGATGGTTATGGTCGGACCGTCTATAGCCAGCGGCGGGATGATGGCATTGACCCGCGAGCCGTCGGGGAGCCGGGCATCGACCATGGGCGAACTTTCATCAATACGGCGGCCGAGAGGCGACACAATCTTCTCAATGATATGCAGCACATGAGCATTGTCCCTGAACTTCACCCTTGAGAGCTCGAGCTTACCGTTTCTTTCCACAAACACCTGGTGCGGTCCGTTGACCATCACTTCGTTCACCGTATCGTCTAAGATCAGCGAGTTGATAGGCCCGAGCCCGGTCACCTCATCCACCAACTCGGTGATGAGGGAGGCCTTGTCCTGGCGGGATAAGCCGATCTGCTCCTCACTGATCACGGTGTCGACCACCGAGGCAATGCGCTCGCTCAAGCTGCGGCGGGCCGCTGCTCCGGCCTCCCCCGGCAATTCTGCCTCCTCCAGGAGAGCTTCGGGAATCTCCTCCACCAGGCGGCGGTGAATCTGGAGCTTCAGCTGACGGAGCGGATCGACTGGCTTCTGGGGAACAGAGGCGGCGGCACGCCTGTACTCCGTGATCAGCCGGTGCGGGCCGGGCGACCTATTATTTCCCGCCTTTACCGCCTGGGCGGCGGCAGGGAGACCCGCCCATCTTTCCCCTGGCTGGCCGCTCTGTCCACTGCCGCTCTGTCCACTGCCGCTCTGTCCACTGCCGCTCTGTCCACTGCCACTCTGTCCACTGCCGCTCTGTCCATACCCACTATGCCTATCGCCGCCTTGCCCACCACCGCTCCCGCTTCCCGGCCCCACCAACCCCGGCAGGGCGCCTTTCTTCGTCTTCTCTTTCACCTGAGTCAGCCTGGAAAGAAGAGACATCAGCTAGTCACCAGCTTTGCTTCCCGCCTGAGCAGGCCCAGGCGAGGCCTTGATTTTTCCGCCGCCTCGGCAGTCCCGGCGGGGGCCTCCTGCCCCAGCAACGCCGCGGCCAACTGGGCCAAGGCTTTCCCGGAAGGACTGTCGGGTTGCCCGACTACCACCGGTTCGCCCCTGGTCCCCGCCGTCCGCATGGCCTTGGGGTCGTCTGGTATCACCGCAAAAACGGGCAATCCCAGGTTGCGCTCTATGGTGGCCTGATTGATGGGCGCCTGCGGCGAATAGCGGTTCAGCACCAGCTTGAGCCGGTCGATATCGTATTCCAGATCACGCAGGAGCCGGATGGCCTGCCCGGCATTGCGCACAGTAGCCAACTCAGGAGTGATCACCATGACGCAGACCGGGTGGCGGTCGAGCACCGGCAAGAGCATCTCTTCCATGCGGTTGGGCATGTCCACCACTAGGCGGCGGCACATCACCTGCATCAGCCGCAATACCTGATCGACAAGGGACACGTCGATGAGCTCGGCTTCCTCAGGACGGTCGGGACCGGCCAGGAGATGCACCCCGCTTTTGTGCGCTTCCAGAATCTCCTCCACGGCGGCCAGATCCGGGGGCTGCCCGTCGAACACCAGGTGGGCCAGGTTTCGTCCCGGCACCACGTCCAGGCTCATGGCCGCGTCGCCGAATTGCAGGTTGAGATCGAGCAGATAGCTCTGCTCCCCGGCAGCGGTAAAGGCCAGAGCCAGATTGACGGCCACGGTGGTGCGCCCCACCCCACCTTTAGGCCCCATAACCGCTACCACTTCAGCTTTGTCCTCTTTGGCCCCCGGGTGGTTTTCCTGCCGACGATGCAGGGAGAGGCAGGCCTTCCGCACCGTGTTGGCCAACTCATCGGTGGTAAAAGGTTTCACCAGGTAATCACGGGCCCCCGCCGTCATGGCCCGGCGCAGGTATTCATGTTCTCCTTGCACGGACATCATCACCACCGCCACCTCCGGAAAGCGGGAGGTGATGATCTCCGCCGCCTGTATGCCGTCCATCACCGGCATATTAATATCCATCAGCACGCAGTCGGGCATGGTGTCCCGGGTGGAAGCCACCGCCTCCCTCCCGTCGCCAGCTTCCCCCACCACGGCAAAACCTTCGGCCAACTCCAGCATGCGCCGCACATTCACCCTGGTCTCCGGCAAATCGTCGGCGATGATAACCCTGATCACCTGCATTGCTTACACCCCGTCTCTTTCGGCTGCATTGCCGGCTGCCTCTCCTCCACCGGCCACAATCTCCGGACTGATGAAGAAGAAGAGCTCCGTTTGCCCTGCGGCATATTTCTCGCTGCTGAAGAGCTTGCCCAATATCGGCAGATCACCCAGAAGAGGCAGCTTGGAAATATGGCGGCTCTCCTCCCGGCTCAGCATGCCGCTGATCACCAAAGTGTCGCCGGGGGCCACCCGCACCTTGGTCTCGGCACGACGGGTGCGCAAAGCCGGAAGGGTCCAAGAGCCGACAGTGATGCTGTTGGCCCAATCCAGGTTGCTCACTTCCGGGCGCAGGCTCACCGTGAGATAGCCGGTGTCCTCCACCAACGGGGTGACTGCCAGTTTCACGCCATATTCCTTCCACTCCACCTTTACCTTGCCGTTCTCTTCCCCGACGACCACCGGGATCTCCCCGCCGGCTAAAAACTGCGCCGCCTCCCCGCTCAACACCACCAAAGCCGGGGCGGCGAGGATTTTGGCGGCGCCGGTATCCACCAGCGCGCGCAGGCGACCCATGACCAGATCCAGCCGCCTGACGATCCAGTCCATGCCCATCTCACCAATATATAAAGAATATGGATCAAGTACGCCCCGGTTGTTGCGTCCCCAGGTGATGCCGAGCTCATGGCCGGCGGTACGGTCGAGTTCCACCACCTGGACCCTGAGCAGCACTTGCAGGGGATCGGTGAGGGTAACCAAATTTACTACCTCCGAACTGAAGCCGCCGGCAATCTCCATGGCCCGCGCCAGCTCGTTTTGATCGCGCAGGGTGCCTTCCAATATCAGGCGGCGGCCGGCCGTCCACACCTTTACGCTCGGCCGATCTATGGCTGCCGCCACCCTGGCAGCCAGAGCCGTACTTTCCTGTACCTGGATGCCGAAAGTGCCGAGCCCGTCTTTATCCCAGACATGCAAGGTAGTGGAGCCGGGAGCCAGAGCCGTCACCAGCACCTCGCTGCGGCTGACCACGGCGATGTCGGCCACGGTCGGATCGGCCACCGCCACTCTCTGGGCATCCTTCACCAGCAAAACCAGGGAGGCGCCGGCATCAAGTGCCAGCCAGCCCCGCTCGATCACCGAGCGCAGCGTGGGCGGCGATGTATCGAATCCCAGACCGGAAGCCGCCTCGTTATCGGCACTGGTGTTGGTATCGGCACTGGTGTTGGTACCAGCACTAGTCCCGGCACCGGCACCCGTTCCGCGGCCCACTCCGGCACCCGTTCCGCTGCCCACCCCGTCTCCACCCACAGCTTCGACCGAGGTTATTAGGCAGCCGGACAAGATGATGATAAGCACTGCGAAAATAATAGCTATCCGGATCCGCCGGCTACTCCACCCGGCACCTGCCACTAGCCGCACCCTATCCCTACCCTTTCCTTCCACTATTTCATTCCTCTATATGTACAATCTGGCGTGCCGTGCCGCGGTAGACTTCCACCGTCCACAGCTCTTTGTCGGCGCCGGCAGTAGCATCAGCACCGCCTGCATTGCTCCCGTCACCTGCACCACCTGCACCACCCGCACCACCCGTGCCTTCCGCACCGCCGGAAGCGGCAGCAGAGCCGGAAGCAGTGGGGACGGCTACTCCGGAAGTGGTCTTTTTGGCGGGCACCAAGTTGGAAAGCGTTTGCCCGCTGCCGGTCTTCTTCAGGTCGTCAGCAGTGACGGGCGGAGCATATTCCTGGCCTTTCATATCTGCCGGGCGCAACACCAGGCGCAGCTTGCCTCGCTCCTCAGCCAGGGTCACCTTCCCGGCCTCCGCCAAAGTGAGAGCCAAAGTGACCGTGGTCACCACTCTGGCATAGGTATCCTCGTCCTCCATGCGCTGCGATATCGCCAGCACTTCCACATCCTGCAGCACCACCGAAGTGACCGTGTCCCCACTGCTCGCACCGCTGCCATCCTGGTCGAAAGTGCCCAGCACATCGACCCGGTCCCCGGGTTTGATAAAGCCGGCCACCCCAATCACCTCATTTACCGCCACAGTGACCGCTCTCTTCCCCGGCGGGATGACGAAGGTCAGGCCGGGACGCTCATCCTCGGCATAAAGCCGGCTAAAAAGCACCTGCTCCTCCTGGTGAATGGTCTCCTTGGTCATGCGGCCCACCACTTCATCGATCTGCCGCGCCGCTTCCCGGTGCACCGCCTGTACCGGCACCTCCGCCTCCGTCAACATGGCAGCGGTAAGAACGGTCTTAGGCCGCACCATCTCTTTGGCCAGCACCACCCGCTCCATCGGTGGCGCCACCTCCGTATCCGACGGCCGATGCAGCACGGCAGCACGCACGAAGTTATAGACCAGAAAAGCGGTGAGCAACCCCGTGCCCAAGGCCGCCACCAGCAATCTGCGCGGCGTCACCAAGATCCCACCTTTCCTTCCCTCTCCTCCGCAGGCGCTCTCTCACTTCCGGCCCCAGCCCCCTACTCAATGAGCCGGCAGGTGCGCAGCCCGTAGTATTCGCTATCTCCGCCTTCAGCATCGGACATCATCTCCAGGAAGCGGCCGAGAACGTAATTATCCGCCCCGCTCCTCGTGGTACCTTCCAGATAGAAAGCGGCAAAGCCCACAATGGTGACCAGGTGGCGCCCGCCTTCCTTATAACCGTCTATCACCGGCACCACCACCACCCGGCTGCAGTCCCACCGCGGGTTTTCAAAGTTGCATATGGCCGGGTCGGCATTTTTGATCCGGTAAGCAATACCGTCCGCCGTCTTCCCGGACATATTGCCCGTCTCGGTCAACACCTGGTCGCCGACACGCAACCAACCTTTATATCCATACTTAATATTTTGAAAATATATATCTGCGCCAGTGCCACCCAGCGCCAGAGGGCCGAAATTGCCCTTGTAAACACCATCTCCCGGCTGAGCGCCTTCTTTGAGCTTGTATTGCTCACCATAGACGAAATCGCGGTTAATGATGCCGAAGGGTACGATATTGTTTATGCCGGTCACCACGCTCACCTGAGCTTTGGACTGCACGCTTACCGGCACCTTTTGTATACCGAGAATACGGGCAAAATATAGATCCACTTCCCGGTAGGCTGTCACTTGTACATTTTGATCAGCGAGGACTGCCGTCACCGCCATCTCGCTCTCCAATAGCCCATTCAGCTGGCCATAATTCTTCGCTTCCGCCTCCGCTGCCAGGACACCGGTCGGCAGCTTGCTCGCCCCGGCCAGAGCGGCGGCATCAGCCGCCCGCAGGAGAGCCGCCCGGTTGACCAGCACCAGACCCAAATCCAGCCCCAGGGCCAGAAAACCCAGCACCACCACCATGACCAAAGCGGCCATCATCACCACATTGCCCTTGTCGCCCATACCTCACTCATCACTCCATGCGCATGACGGTTTCCACCCGCAGGGGAAAGGGATTGGGCAAAATGGCCGCCGTGAAGGGCATGAGCAGATCAAGCGCATAGCTCACGCTCACCTCAAGCGGCACCCCGCGGAAACGCTCCACCACCCCGGGCATGATCTGCACCATCAGCCGGGCCGGATCCAAAGTGGCCGCCACTCTCTGTATAGCCGCCTCGATATCCGTATCGGGCTTGCCCAACACCCCCACTCGTGCCCCTTCCCTGGAAGCATTGGCCAGTATGTAATACGTGCCGGCAAGGCGCCCCAGATCGACCAAGCCGCTCAAAAGGAGAAGAAAGAGGACCATCACTATGGCAAATTCCACGGTCGCCTGTCCGCCGTCGGCCGCTTTCCCATTCATTCCCATACCAGGTCGTCTCATTCCCCTCGTCCTCCCCTCTTTTACCGGTAAAAAAGACCAGCTTGACGGCCGGCCTTTTTTATTTAGGCTCAAGCAGTGGGAGGGGAGTCCGGGGGGCGGGGGTGGAATTTAACCCTCCCACTGTCTTAGCCTTTTTTCTTGCGTCCCCTTGAGGTTATCCCCAGCGCTCAATCTTCGCCGGGTACATGCTCGCCCAACTTACTGCCAATCGTTTCGAATATTGCACTTAAGTTGCCACCAAGGGCTGTTAGAGCACCTATAACCACCAAGGCTATCAGGGCGACGAGCAGGCCGTACTCGGCCATACCTTGCCCTTCCTCATCCTTGAGCAATCTGGCCCAGAGCGACATGTTCTTCACCTCCTTTGTGGAGATTGTCTGTGCGCCGGGCAATCTCCCAGATCTGCTTCTCTTACAAATCCACCTCCTCTTTCGACCAGTTTCGCCAACTTGTTAGATTTTGTCTGTTCTGCCGTGCCTGTCTGCCTGTCGGTCAGGGTTTGTCCCTGCCTCGATTAAACAATAGCATGCGGCAAAATTCGAGAATATCCGGCAACAGCCCCAATTAGCTGATCTGAAGGTCCCCATTTGCTGCGGCAGACCATAAGACACCCTGCCTAGGTCATAGGTCTACCCGGAGAAGGGCATAGGACCCAATCACCCCTACCCCCGGCCTGGTTTTGGCAATTTCTATACACCCAATCTACCTGCGGATTTGTCAAATCGCACCAATATAATCAGCTAACGAGGTTGTAAACAAAATGCCGAAATCAGGGGGGGTTGTACGGAAAATGCCAAAATGTGAGGAGGAGAGGCAGAGGGCGTGAAGGGGAAATGGGTGACCGAGAATAAAGGGACCGCCAAAGGCGAAGCCTTCCGAAAGTAAAGTGCCCGCCAGGTGTGAAGGCGCCGGTTTTCCCGGCGGCGGGCGGAGTGGCGAGAATGGTGAGAATGGCGAGAGTCGAGATTGGCGAAAGTCGAAAGTGGCGAGAGTGGTCAGAGTGGACGGAGTGGCCGGAATGGCCGGAGAGGTCGGTCAGGCGTCAGTCCACGTCACTCCACTTTGGCCAGGCTGTGGCGCAGGGCATAGACGGCGGCCTGCGTCCGGTCTGAGAGATCGAGCTTCTTCAATATATTGGTGACATGATTCTTGACCGTCTTTTCGCTGATGAATAGGAGGTTCGCTATCTCACGGTTCGTCTTGCCGTTCACGATAGCCTGCAGCACTTCAAGCTCCCTTGAGGTCAGCCGCTCGGCGTTGGGATCGGTTTCCTGAGGCGGCTGATCCAGAGCTGCCGCCGTTGCCTTGTTGCTGTGGGCCGCAAGCTTTTTAAACTCCCGAAAAACCTTGGTCATCAGATCGCTGGGGATGAAGGACTCGCCTTCATGCACCCGGTGAATGGCGTCGATCACTTTCGCCGGTTCCACATCTTTGAGAATATAGCCGGCCGCCCCGGCATTAAGCATCTCCACGATATATTCATCATCATCATGTATGGTTAATACCACCACGTTGATATGCGGATGCCTGTTGCGGATCATCTTTGTTGCCTCAAGCCCGCCGCCGCCCGGCATATTGATATCCATCAGCACCACATCAGGCAAAAGACGAGAGGCTTTCTCCGCTGCTTCCCGGCCGTCGGCAGCCTCCCCGACCACCTCGATGTCCGGTTCCATCTCCAATATCTTGCGCAGCCCTTCCCGCAGCAGAGCATGATCATCTGCAATCAATACCTTTATCGCCAAATGCCCATCCCCTTTCCGGGACACTTCCCGTTCGCATTTCCTCTTTGCCCTGTGGCCCTGTGGCCAAACCGCAAAACCACAATGGCCCCCTGCACAATGGCCTAAGCCCTATCGCCGGCACAGGACGACCGCTAGCGGGAAGAAGGTTCGCCGCCCCCTTCTCCTTCCGCCGCCTCCGCCGGCAACAGCGCCGGTATCATCACTTTTATCTCCGTGCCGCTACCTTCCTTACTGTTAATGCTGAACTCCCCATCCAACAGCTCGACACGCTCCCGCATATTCATCAACCCGAAGGACTGGCGTTTATACCCTTCCCTTTGCACCTCATCGACATTGAACCCGATGCCGTCATCTTTCACCGTGGCGGTGATGACCTCCGGTCCATAATCGAGGTGCACATCGATACGGTTTGCCTGAGCGTGTTTCTTGGCATTTTGCACGGCTTCCTGAATGATGCGAAACAAGGCCACCTCAATGGTGGAAGGCAGTTGACGCTCCTGGCCGCTAACCACAAAATTTATAGACGGGCCTCCCTGTTCCTGCAGGTTGTCCAAAAATTTGGTCAGGGTAGGCGCCAGCCCCAGATCGTCCAGGGTCATCGGCCGCAGGTTGAAGATGATGCGCCGCACCTCCCGCAGCGACTCTTTCACCAAAAGCTTCAGTTGTTCCATCTCCTGAGTGATCTCAGGACGGCCGGCGGCCATCAGTTTCTCGCAGATCTCGGCCCGCAGCACAATATTGGCCAAAGCTTGAGCCGGCCCGTCATGAATCTCCCGGGCCACTCTGCGCCAAGCTTCCTCCTGCGCTCTGATGATCCGCTCGCCGACATAATAACGCTCTTTCACACCTTCCCAGTGACCGATCACCCGCTCGAAATCAACCACCGCCGCATCCAGCTTGTCAACCAGTGCAGCAGCTGAACGGCGCTGTTCGGATGCGGTTGCGGTTGCGGCAGTGGTAGCGGTGGTGGTTGTGGTGCCGGTGGTGGTAGAAGCTCTGTTTTCGGCGAAAGCTGCCAACAGTGCCGCGGCCATCGCTTTCGCCTCAAGCAAGCTATTGATCCCCTGTTTAATCAAATCGTCCAGCACTGCCGACTTGCCCCGCTCCATGATGCGTTGGGCCTCCTCGTTTCTCATCCGTAAATACTTATTGTGCTTCATGCTTTACATGATGTAACTGTTGTAGCTCACTATTAGTAACTGTTCATATATATACTTATGAATATACCCCCGCCCATCGCATCTTTTTTCGCCATCACTGTTGAAACAGTTTGCGTATCGGTATCCAAATCCATATCTATTCAAGCAGTGTTCTCAATCTCCTGGTATCCACCACGATCATCCGCTTTTCATCCAGGTGCAACAGCCCTTCATCCTGCAGCTCCGCCAGTATGCGGCTGATGGTCTCCCGCGCCGTACCCACCAGGTTGGCCATCTCCTGATGCGTCAGCTTCAGGTCGATGCGGGTGCGGCTTCCCGAGGGGCTGCCGTAATTGGTGGCAAGCTCCAGCAAAGAGCTGATCACCCGATTCCTGGCATCCCGGAAGATGATGTTCATCAGCTGCGCATTGGTCTGCCGCAGGCGCCGGCATAGCACCTTGATGATCTCCAGGGAGATGCGCGGGTGATTGGCCAAGACGCCGGTGAAATCCGAGCCGTAAATGACAAGCGTCTCCGTCGGCTCCAGAGCTTCAGCCACCGCCGATCTCGCCCCGCCGTCCAGGAGCGCCATCTCCCCGAAAAACTCACCGCTCGTCACATAGGCCAGGGTCTTCTCCCGCCCGTCGTCGGCGAGCCTATAGATCCTCACGATACCGCTGATCACCACATGCAGGGCATCGCCCGGATCCTCCTCAAAAAAGATGATGTCTCCCCGCCGATATTTTTGCACCGAAGCCAGATTACAAATCAGCTGCAGATCATCTTCGGGCAGTTCGGTAAGGAGTGGTACGCGACGCAGGATCTCTACCTTGGTCATTTATATACCCTCCTTATACCACCCTTGTGCGTTATCAACTTCGTGCCGGAGGGAGCATCTCCCTGCCTCTGAGGACAAATAGCGAAAAGATCGCCAAAAATGCTGCCTCAACCAAAACCGACACCGACGTGGGAAACCCGTATATACCCCGAATGCTGCCGGCTTGTCCGCCTATCTCTCCCGAAAGCGGCGCATCATCCGGCGAAGGAGTGCCGCCACCTCCCAGCAGACCTGCGAGACCACCGCCCCGGCGCTGTCTGCGACCAGATCGCTCAGCTCTGGAGACCGCCCCGGCACGAAAGACTGATGCCACTCATCCGTCACCCCGTAAATGGTGGCCACCACCAGCACCAAAAATATGGCCCGCCGCCTCGGCAGCCCCAAGCCGGTGGACAGAGCCAGGCGCCAGCACACCCCCAACCCGGCATAGAGGAGAGCATGCATGATGTAATCCGGCGCCGGCAGCGATAACCCACTCCCCTTTTTGGAGGAGAGGTAAAATATACCGACCATATACGCCACCGGCAACACCAGCGTCAGGCGGCTATACCAACTCTTCAAACTCTTCCAACTCTTCCTCTGCCCCACTTTAGGCGATGCCGTCTTCCCAGCCATAGGCGTCTTCATACCTGATGGCATAGGCAAGCCTTCTCCGCCTGCGGATCGATAGCGGCGATCAACCTATATAGCACCCGGCGCAACTTTTCGTGATTATCCTTGAATACGCGCAACACCTCATGATGCGTGACGGCCGCAATGGTCGGATCATCATCCAGTCCGGCGTCGTAGTCGGTGACCAAGGCGATGTTTACATAACATATGCCTAATTCCCTGGCCAGATAACCTTCCGGGTACTGGGTCATGTTGATCACATCCCAGCCATGGCTTTGGTACTCCCGGCTTTCAGCTCTGGTGGAGAAGCGCGGTCCCTGGATCACCACCACGGTACCCTTTTCATGAACGGGCACACCCTCCAGCCGGCAGGCTTCCACAGCCAGACGGCGCAGCACCGGGCAATAGGGATCGGCCGCACTCACATGCCTGGTGATCGGACCGGTGAAGAAGGTATCCGCCCGGCCCCAGGTGCGGTTGACGAACTGGTCGCAGACCACGAAATCGCCGGGCTTCACTTCCTTCTTCAGGCTGCCGGCGGCGCAGGGCCCGATGATATGCCCTACTCCAAGCGTTTTCATGGCCCAAAGGTTGGCGCGATAGTTGATGCGATCCGGAGGGTAGCGGTGATCCCTGCCGTGCCTGGGAAGGAAAGCCACCCGGCGGCCGGCTATGGTGGCGATGGTCACCTTGTCGCTCGGCGCCCCATAGGGAGTCTCCACCCAGAGCTCTTCCACATCGCCCTGGCCAAATTCATAAAAGCCCGAACCACCGAAAACCCCAATATCGGCTTTTTTGCTTTCGTCTTTCAGCACGCCTCATAACCCCTATCTCTCAGTTGGCTTTCGCCTTACATACAGTGCCACCCCTTTCGCAGGCGTGGTCACTCTTACAGAGGCTATTCTTGCCAAATTCCTGGTTACCTCTATACCAACCTGCCATAATCAATCATCGGCAGTTTTCGCGGAGGGTTAATGAGACAAGTGGAGCTTCAAATGATCGGAGACCAGGGACTAACCGTATGGAAAAACCGCCCCCATTTTTCAGTACGTCACACATCCGGCAAAAACCTACGATGCTTCGACATGCAGTGCGGCTGCTTGCGTGGCAGTATTTTACCTCACAATATCCCCGATTTCTGTGACCTGCACCACAAATCATCATTTTAGACGGAAAAAGACGGCCGGAGAGAGCCGTCCCGCCCGGAAATGGAGCTCCAGATCTGCCCAGAGAGCGGCGCCGAGGAAGGACAAGACAGCCAGCCGCCGGCTCATCCCCACCCAGGCTCTCACCTCACCATCCGCCCAGCTATAGGTGATGGGTGAGGTGGAGAGAGAGGCGGAGGGTGATATAGCAGATGAGGTGGAGGAGCCTTCCACAAAAAGCCTCGGCCATTCTCCCCCGAATGAAAGCTCTATATGCCGGGCCGGCGACAGGCGCCAGGAGAATCCCGGCACCAGCCATGCCATCTTGGTACCTGCAAACCGGGTTTCCCCACCGCTCAAGCGGCAGGTAAAGCGGCAACCCTTACTCCAATTCCAATTCATATTGCTATATGAAAGGGGACAGGCGCCGCTATAGAGCACATTGAAGGTAGCCCGGCGCTCGGCCATATGCAAAGATGGTGCGATGCTCACCTGTCCAAAGCCATACAGTAACTTCGTTTCCCCTACCTGCCGATAGTCGAGGGTCAAGGTCTGCTCCCGCAGGCTCTGGCTCCCCTGCCAGGAGAGGCGCAGGTCGCCCCGGCGTATGGTCCAGGAGAAGGACGGGCCGCCGTTTTCTTCGCTCTTGCCCAGCCGCCAGAGATGCTCCAGCCGGCCAATGCTGCGCCAAGTGCCGGAGAGCTCCCACTGCGGGCTCACCCGGCCTGCTCTCTCCTCCCGTCCCAGATAGAGCTGCATATTCCATTTCCCCGGCACCCGCCATCTCCAGCCGATGAGGTTGTCTCCCGTCTCCACCTGCCAGCGCCCGACGAAGACGGAACCGCCGACGCCGGAGCCGGAGTGGCCACCTGCGGAGCCTATCAATTCGATCTGAGAGGAACTCCCTTCCCAGCCGGAAGTGAGAAGAGCCTCACTCCCCTCTGACGCCTGATCTCCGGAAAGGTTCAAACTCTTTTCTCTTTTCGAGTTCCAGATGGGTATGCTTTGGGTAAGTCGCCAGCGCCAGCCGCCGAGTTGCCCTGTGCCGTACCAGCAGGCCGACAACCGCCAATCCCAGGCAGATCCGGTACCACCGGCCATCTCGGCGCCACCGGCCATCTCGGCGCCACCGGCCATCCCGCCGGCAGCAGCGAACAACCCACCAGCCTGCTCCTCCCCCTTATGCCGGGACAAAACCAGTGCCAGCTTGCCCTGTCCTGCCTCGCCTACCTCCCGCCATATTTCCGCTACCTGCGTCTGCGTGTTGTGACGGCGCAGGTGCCCCAAGCTCAGCCCGCCACCGCTCCAACGCTGCTCCCAGCCTGTCCTCACATGTGTCAACCATGGAGGACTGGCCGCTGCCTTCGCCACCTCGCCGGCTTCGTGTTCTTCACCCGTACCAGATAGCTCATGGCGCCCGTGCAGGGCGGGATCATCCGGCAGCGCGCTACCCCCTTCCCAGATGAAGCTGGAATTGGCGCTTTCCCGCCTCCACAGTAGCGACCAGAGACCACCCCCACCGGAGCTTGGATATCCCGGCGACCGCCAGCGCAGGGTGAATTCTTCCTGCACCTGAGGCTCCCGCTCCGGCTCCGCTCCCGCTTCCGCCTGCCGGCCCTCACCCACTTCCCTTCTCGGCCTGGCGCTCACTTCCATCCGCAAAGCCGGTGCCAGAAGAGGTTTACCTTCCCCCACACCCGAACCCGACATCGGTACCCATCTAGCCTTGAGCAGCAACGGCCGGCTGAACAGGGAGAAGGCGGAGCCGGACAAACCCATCCCGGCCGCCAGCAGTTCCGCCGGCTGGCTCAGCCATATGAAGCCGCTCTCATCCCAGGTATAGTTCTCCTCATCCAGCACCTGGCGCTTTGTCCCCTGCTCCATAGCCACTTCCAGGATCTCACACACCGCTCCCGGCAGCCGGTATGGTCCGGAACCTTTAGCTACCCAGCTCTGCGTGTGGACTGCCGGCTCGCCGCCCAGGACAGCCCGCAGGTGTATCCTGGCCGGATGTGCCGAAGTCTCGACTTTCTCTTCCTGTATATAAGCGGCGCTCAACTCCGGCGCTTCCGGCTCCAGATGGAGTTGCCAAAGTTGCCAGCCGCCCTCTATCTCCTTTTGCATTTCCAAGGTGTATGGCGGCTGCCAGCTTATCTTTCGCCCCGCCACAGTACCGATCACTTCGCCGCCCCCGCTTATCTCCGGCCGGCCGCCGGCAGATGTCCAGCCGAGCAAGGCCTGAGGCACCTGTACGGCGCCGCCCTCCTGTAAACCCACCTCGGCGACTACCACCTCGCCGGCATGCAGCAGGCCGGCGAACAGCACCGCATATCTCCCCAGGTCACTGCCAGCCACCTGACCTCGTACGGTGAACGGACCGGACGTCAGGGGCATGATCAACCAACCGTCCCAATTGGTTGCCGCTTCGCTGTCTTCTCCATCACCGCCGGTCACCAATACCTTCATGTTTCCGGCCGGGGCTTCCCAGTCGGCTTTGTGCCCATCGCCGTCAAGATCCCAGAAAAAGCACAGCGCCAACTGACCGCCGCCCAATTGCGGTCGCCTGCCATCCAGTTGCAGCCTGATCAGCCGCGGCGGCGCCCACACTTCGCTCTGCAAAATCGTTCCGCTGCCGCCGCTCTCTCCACTGCCGCCGCTCTCTCCGCTGCCTTCCCTGCCGCTCTCCTCACCGCTTCCCCTGCTGTTCCCCTCGGCAGCCCAGGCCGAAGCGGTGATGACGATGTCCCGGCGCTCCCCGGTCTCTAGCCCCGCCGTCGGCCCGACCACCACCAGGAAGCTGAAAGAAGCCTTGCCGCCCGGAGCGAGATCAGGCAAAGACAGACGGTACCGGCTCCCGCCTTTGCCCTCCCCGCCGGAGTAGATGGCCTCACCAGCCGGCAGGCTCAATCCTCCCGGAGTGTTTATATATAAGGAAACTCCCTGCAAGCGGCGGGTACCGGTGTTTTGCACTTCTCCCCTGATCTCCAGTAGATCGCCCTCGGCTACCAGAAGCCGGCCGCCCCAGCTGCTCTCACTCCGGCGACCTATCACCTGCCCCGCTGCCGTTATGAAAAGGGCGTTATTGGCCATGAGCTCGATCTGCTCAAACCAGGCGGGGTTTTGAGGGGTGATGGTGAAGAAAGAGCTATTGTAGGTAATATATCCGGGAAGGCTCACTTCCAGGCGATAGGCTCCCCACGCCACCCCGGTAAAAGCAAACCGGCCCTCGCTGTCGCTCTCCGCCGTACCCACCACTTTGGAAAAGGCATTGAATAAGGTGACGGCGGCACCGGGCAAAGCTTCACCGCCGGAGGTGACGAGCCCTGATATATGTCCTCCACCGCCGGCAGCGCCGTTCTCCTCACCGCCACCTTCACCCTCACCTCCGGCCCCATTCCCGGATGCCTCATCTCCGGCGCCTGCCCCGTTTGCCGCCCCCATTCCCCCGGCAAACATATACGGCAGCGGCGTCGGCGGAGCCACCTGAAAGAGACCCAGAGCCAGTTCCCGCTCCTCACTCAGTATTTCATATGTATATATGCCAGGGGCAACGGTCTCCCCGGCATCGGTCTCGCCAGGCCACCGCAAAGCCGCCCAAGTGCCCTGCTCCACGATATCTTGCAAGGCGGCTATCAGATGGCCGCTCTCATCATAAATCCGCCAGGTGACCGGGAGTCCGCCGCTTTTTCCCCCGGCTTCTTCCCCTGTACCGCCGGCATAAAAGGTGATCTGCAGCTGTCCCTCTTCCGGTACCCAAGGCTGAGGCCAGGGATATGAGGGAAGGAGATCGTTCCCCGCCGTCAGGGTCACCTGCACCTCCGTCTGGAAACCTGTTCCCGGCGGATCACTCCACGCCGGCTGGAAGCGGAGGTGCAAAGGTACAATCCTCTTTGTGGCGGGGGGCTGATCGCCCAGCGCCAAGGCATTCTCCAGGGAGAGAGGCCGCCAGAGCGGCGGCTCGCTTTCCCCGCCTATCGCCCACGATAATCTATCCACCGGCACTATGGCTCCGGCAGGATTGTGAAAATCGGCAGAGGCTTTGATAAACATATGCCAATTTTGATAGGCCGTCACTCCCAGCTGAAGAGCGTTGGGCCAAATCAAGGGCCGATCCGGGGAAGCCTCGCCCAGGTGCAAGGTGACGCCGGCGGCATCAAATGCTATGCTACCGCCGCCTGCCGCTCCGCCACTCCCGCCCCAGCCGGCCTCGGCTCCTCCGGCGCCGAAAAACATGAGGCTAGCTATTACCAATAACGCCACCCACACCGGCGGCCGGACCGGAAACTTCCTGGATAAAGCCATCCTTCCGACCCAGCCGGTTGCCGCCTGTGGCCGCCCCATGCCCCCCTGCTGCTTCCCTGACCTCATCATATCCCCTGCCTCATCATTTGGAGAGCGCTGCCAGCAATGGTTCCGCCGCCAGGCGGAATTCCCGCCGCAAGATAGCCGCCACCTCATCCTCCTGCCACAGGCTCGCCACCAGGAGGTATTCTCCCGGCAGCCGATTGGCCAGCTCTATTTCCCCGGCAAACTCCTGACCCTTGCCTGGGGGCAAGGCCTCCATCAGCCAGCGATAGGCCGCCTCTTCCTCTCCCCGACTGTTCAGCACCAGCAGTTCCAAAACGGCATCCCTGGCGGGAATGTTGCCCCTGTTGGCCACCACAGCCTGCACAGGAATACGCTGGCCCGCCACAAGCACCGGTGTTTGCAGGGAGACCAATTCCAGACGGGCCTGAGCCAATTCATATGGGTGCAGAACATCAAAGGAAACCTCCAGACCGGCTGCCGACATACCGCCGCCTCTGAAGCCATCCGGCAGCACCTTCACCGTATACCTCCCCGGCGGCAAAGCCGCAGGTGCCCACTGACCGGTCACCTTGCGCATGGCTCCCGGCAGGATGGTCACCGGCGGGAACAGCACCGTCTCCTCACCCAAAAACTCGCCTGAGATAACCGCCCTGCCCCCGGCCCGCACATGCATCTTCCCTGTGTTATGAAGCAAAGCGGTCACGAGGAGCGGCTCCCCCGCCCGTCCCTGTTCCAGCTTCACCCCGGCCACAGCCAGCTCGGGTTCTGTCTTCTCGCCTCTCGACGCATAGGTGAGGAGGGTAGGTACGGCGATGCGGGTGCGGGATGAGACGGCACCCCCAGCTTCACCCAGCGGCGCAATATCAGCCAGGATGACCGGGTAGAGACCGCCGCTGCCCTCCTCATCCACCACCACTACCCGCACTTTTGCCGCTTCCCCTGCAGCGAGCAGCAACTGCTCCGGCATCAGGCGCACCCGGGCAGAGATCGCCGCCACCGCTTCCCGGCTCTCATCGATCAGCGGCATGCCGTCCAAATCATGTCCCCCACCGGCGAGAGACAGACGCACCAGCACCCGCTCCTCTCCCCTGTTAAGCACGGTCAACTCGGGGTGAACACGGCCACCTACCACCGCCTCCAGCCGGGCCGGTGAGATGACCACGGCGAGGCGCGCCTCGGTCACACCTATAAAAACTGCCGCATGTAATATGAAGACAACTACCGCCAATGACGATAGTATTTGTAACCCTATTGGTATACTTCTCCGCATCGCTCCTCACCTCAATAACCCACAGCGGCGGTGTAGGTGAGCACCAGCCGGTAGATGCGGTCGGCCCCCAGGCGCACATCGTTGAATCCGGGGAGGTAGCGGAGGTAAAAGGATATGGTCGAACCTATTTCTCCTGTAGCAGCCTGATTTGTTATCATTATTGTGGGCGTCGAGCTCAGCGGTGTCCATGGTCCATTCTGAGTTATACCCCACTCCACTCCCCTTTGGCTCTCTCTACCATCAGTCACATATTGACCTGTAGTAGTGTTGTATTCCCTCAATTTACCATTGGTCTCATCAGATTGCACCTGAATTCCCCACTGTGAATTGCAGCGCACAGTGAAACGCAAAGCTTCCGACACCACCTCCTGCCCCGGAACAGCGTTGCTGGTCAAAAGCATCGTCGCTTCCGGCCAGCTCACCACCTCAATGGCTTCGGCAATGTTCAGGCTCACCTCCGTGCTGTTGGATTGGGAGGAAGCCGCCTGCACCCCCTGGATGCAGAAGAAGAAAATGGCCACACAGCTGGTGACAAAAACCCAAAACCAGAGTTTCAAACTGCGCTCCCACACCGGACTTGTTCGGCTTAACTCCACCATGTTTTCACTCCCCTTTTGCTTTTATTATCAAAAGTAGTCCCCCCGTGAGCATCTCACTAATCTTCCTATCGGTATCACCCCCCAACCAAATTAGTAATAATAAATCATTACCCAGACCCAACAAATCCCGTAGACGCTATTAGTACTATCTCTATAGAGAGTATTACGGGGTGTCCTCGAATAATGTCGAAAGTTATCTCTCTCTATAGAGATTCAACATAAAAAATAAGGGTAGCATAAATAACGGCCACTCAACCTTGGCGGCAGATGGCCCACACCAATTCCTTAATAGCTACTCCGGCGCATCAGAAAAGGAAGGTTCTTAAAACATAAAATTTCTTGCCGGTTTATGTTGCTCTTTTTTCATCAGCAATGCAGGTTTAAGACAACATTTGCTGAAAGCAGGTTTTATGAATACTATTATTTATCCATCCGCTTTAAATGAATCGTTTCCTCTGGAAAACCTGGCAAAAAAAGACTTTTCGGAAATATCCTGCTTACAAGGGAGGGAAAGAAAGCGGCTATAGCCGCAAGCTGTATCTCGATCTAGCTGAACCCATCGTGCGCCGGGCTACAGAATGGCTCACTCCTTCCGGAAGCATCATCGATCCTTTCGAAGGAGCGGAGCCGCCCACCATATCCGCTCGCTTCATCGGCGCGGCCGGCGGACTGATCGGCGCCGGGCGCTGTCAGGACCTAATCACGCAGACCATTCTGGTTTTCGATTATGCCGTGGAGCAGCTCACCACCAAAAACCCCGACGGTCATCTCCTCCATGGCGCCGACTTTTACATCAAAGAAATGGCTTGGGCTTACCACCTGCTCTCCGATACCGGCATCATAGACCCCCAGGTGCTGGAGCGGTGGCGGACCAAGCTGCAAAACTATATCCCTGAGAATGTCTATACCGACATCATCCGGCCGGGCAAAGATGCAGTGCACAATTTCAATATATATGCTCTCACCGGCGAGTACTGGCGCTACCGCACCGGTCTTGGCCCCTATGAGCAAACCGTGCGTTTCGTGGATGAATATATCCCGAGGCAGTTTAAGCACTTTACACCTTGGGGCATGTACCGGGACCCGAACAATCCCATCACCTACGACATCACCGTGCGGTAGAATTTATCCCTGCTCCTCTACGGCGGTTATGACGGTCCGTACCGGGCAGCTGTCGACGAGCTGCTCCGCCGCGGCGCCTTGACGATGCTTTTCTTCACCGCCCCGAACGGCCAGGCTCCCTTCGGCGGCCGCTCCAATCAATATCATCATCAGGAAGCCATGATCGCCTGCATTGCCGAGTATGAAGCCAGGCGTTATGCCGAACTGGGCGAGATGGCCCTGGCCGGCGCCTTCAAGCGGCTCGCCCGCCAGGCGGTGGCCACCTCGCTCCGTTTCTGGCAAAAGGAGCCATGGCGGGATCTGAAAAACGCCTTCCATCCCATCACCAGGCATGGACGGGAGGGATACGGTGAATACAGCGTCTACTCCCTCCTCGCCGCCAGCTTATACGGCGTGGCCTATCACCTGGCCGACGACACCATCCCAGAAGCGCCCCTGCCGGCGGAGTTGGCCGGCACCAGCTCAGCTTTCTCCCCCGCCCTCGCCCCCGGC
>DULU01000032.1 GCA_012840225.1 Bacillota bacterium | reverse complement strand
GATACGAACCCAGGAGGCATAGGCACCGCGTACACGCTTAAGAAATTCAATGAACTCTTCTCCGCGTTTGCGTTTGTAGAACCATCCCCAAAGGAAATTGTGATGCACATCATACATGGCCAAAAAATGTTGCACTCCTTGAGTTCTGCGATATGTAGCCGGCAATCTCACAGGCTTTTTACACTCGGCCCATGTTCTGCCATTATAAGGCCGACATTCGAGCGGTCCGAATTCATCGACACAGACAACCACGCTACCAATTGGGCATTTATCGTACAATGCTTTCACTCGGGTTAGTTTCTCATGAAACTCCGGATCTGAAGATTGTTTCCATGTCTTCGTTTCCTGGTAGGTCACACCCCCTCGATGTAACGCCTGTCGAAAGGTTTCTTGTGATACCTTTGGAACAATACCTTTATTGATAGCAGTAGTAAGTAGTTTAGCCACCGACCAGCAGGTCCATGGCGTCCCAAGCATTTTTGGATTTTGGCCTGCTAACCCCCTGATGGCTTCTATTGTCTGTTCATCCAAGATATGCTGACGACCACCTTCATGTTTTGCAGGTAAGCTTTCTAAACCATCCTGCTCAAAACGGTGGATAATTTCTCTGGCATATTGAGGTGAAACACCACCGGCTTTCGCAGCTAGTGCCACTTTGCCGGTACGGGCCATAGCTCGGATAACTTTGGCCCTGGTTCGTTGAACACCATCTCTGGATCTATGTGCGATCTTCTTTAATGCAGTAGCTTCCTCATCTGTTAGCGGTCTCATTTTTAACATCGAATCGCCTCCGGGACAATATTTGACCCGTAGACTATTCGCGCGATTTATTCATATTCCTTCCTATTAATATAAAGAATTTATCAACCTGGTCGCAGCACTAGCATGAACGCTACATCTCTAGGTATAGATCAGGCATTTGATATTCGAGAGTTCTTTTTTGGACGTAAACCATAATTACCAATCACAAGTTTAAACATAGTATTGGGCCTTGTCCGTTACGGATGAGGCCCTATGTTGCTCTGTTTATTCCCATCTGAAGAATCGCACAGCTATAGCCAACGTTACCAAAGTAAAGCCACCTAGCACACCTAGGTTGACAGTCAGGCTGTGTGTAGCAGCGGCACCAACCATTACCTGCCGAAGCAGGTCACCTAAGTAGTTTTAAGGCATAGCGGCCACTACGGGGAAAGGCCGGCATTATCTCCACTGGGAAAAAGACGCCGCTCAGGAACATCATTGGAAATTGAATAGTCTGCGAGTTTTGTAGCTGGGCGCCGATGCGTTTTTTAATGTCGGCACTTTGCTTTTTGAGGTCAATGCCAAGGATTTTGATGATGCCGGCATCGGGTTGACGCAGACCAACCAGCATTTCCGTGGTAGTCGTTTTGCCGGCACCGTTTGGCCCGAGCATGCTTGTTTGATTTCGCTCTATATGATTCGGTGGACAAGTAAGCGCAGAAATAACAACCGTTTAGGCTCAGGCTCGTTGGTTGTAAATCGACAAGCTCCATGCATTCTCCACCAGGTGGGGGGAATGATATATCCCGACTGGGAGTGGATAGAATGTATGGCTGATCATACATATAACACCGCTGACGCCATATTGGCCCAACTGGCTGCTGCCGGAGTCAAACGAGTCTATGGCGTTGTCGGTGATGCCGTATTCCCTTTGGCCGATGCCTTCACGCGACAGAGCAGCGTTCAGTTCGTAGCCACCGCTCATGAGGGTGCAGCCGCGTTTATGGCCTCATATGAAGCCAAGCTTACCAGCCAGCTGACCGCCTGTCTGGCCACTTCTGGACCGGGTGCGGCTAATCTCGCCATTGGTCTGGCTGATGCGTACTTTGACGCGGCCCCGGTAATTGCCATAACCGGGCAAGTCGATACCGGCAAAATCGGTACCCAGGCTCATCAGTTCTTTAATCAGCAGGGATTTTTCGGCTCTATCTGCGCTTCTTCCACTATGGCGGTATCCCCGTCGGCCGCCTTAGCGGCATTGGTTATATCTATTTGCCGTTCCATTACTCAACAGACGGCCACTCATCTATCTGTGGCCAAAGATGTGCTGTCTATGCCGGTGGCATGGACCCCCCTGCCAATAAAATTACAATCGCAATATGAACAGAGCGTCAGGCCAACACCAGCGGACATTGATATCGGCACTCCAACTCTTCCATGCACAGTGCAAATAGGTGATATTGAAGCGGCTTGCAGCGCCATGGTTTCGAGCCGGCATCCCCTCATATTGCTGGGAACAACTGCCTCACCTGATGTAACCGCTGCCTTACGCCTCGCTGAGCTGCTTGGTGCAGCAGTGGTGCCGGCCCAACACACCAAAGGAGCCGTTCCCAGCTCACACCCCTTGGTGATAGGCTCCATTAGCCCCGCTCACATTCCCGATCTAGTAAATCAATTGGACCTGGTCATATTAGTGGGCGATGCGCCTTATGAACTGCCTCTTCTCCCTCAGGAGGCCCGCCTGGTGGCGGTTACAGAACGCACCCTACTACCACCCAAATTGCCGCTCCTGGCCGAACTGCAGGGACAAACGGCGGCCACATTGCATTGGCTGTGCGGAAAACTTGCCGGCCATAGAGGAGATCCCGCTTGGCTGCAAGGTATAACTGCCGCGAAATCGGATCTTGTCGCCCATGGCGGACAAATGCCGCCAAGTGAAGGCAACTCTGCCATTCATCCTTACCAGTTGGCTTTAACTTTAAGTGAAGCGCTGGCCCCCGATGCGGTAGTAGCGATAGATATCGGCGCTTTCTCTCACTGGTTCAATTGCGCATTCAAAGTGAGAAACCAGACCATACTCACATCTGAACGCTGGCGCGGCATGGGATTAGGATTGCCGGCGGCCATTGCCGCTAAGCTGGCCTATCCGCAACGGCAAGCTGTGGCCTTGGTGGGCGATGGCGCTTGGCTGATGAGTCTAGGAGAGTTGGCTACTGCCATCCGGTTGCAGCTCCCGATCCTCATCATCATTGCTGATAATGGCGGTTACGACCTGGAAACGCAAAAAATGCTGGCTGAAGGGCTCACTCCATTCGGCACCGAGTTGCAGCTGCAGGACATGGCCCCGTTAGCAGCATCCTGGGGTGCCATCGGATACCAAATAGCAAGTGATGAAAATGGGCACAACTTACAGGGGATTGTTCGGAGAGCGCTGCAGGAAGCCGAAGAGCGGCGGAGACCGGCGCTGCTCCATATACGCTGCAGCGGCGCGCCGCTGCCCCACATCATGAAGAACGGTTAGGTGATGTGAAATGAAGCAATTGCGAGTCGGCATAGTGGGAACAGGCATGGCTTTCGAACGTTTACATCTGCCGGCATATCAGCAACTGACTGAGAAGTACAAAATTACGGCTTTGTGCGACGACGATCCTAATAAAGCTTTCATCTGGGCAGAGAGGCTCGGGCTCGATCGCAGCGCTGTGGCCGCCGATCCGGCCACTTTAGCCCGTCGGGATGATGTCGACGTCATCGACATCATGGTTCCCATCGAGATCAATTACACCGTCACCGAACAAGTGGCTGAGGCTATTGCTCACAGTCACAAAGGGATCATTTGCGAAAAACCGCTGGGCGCAACCGAAGAGGAAATCGAGGCCGCCCGGGAGCTTCCCGCCAAATATGGGGTGCCGATCCTTATTGCTGAAAACTACCGCTACAACGAAGAGAACATACAAATACAACGCTTGGTGCAGGAGAAAAGAGTGGGCGATCCGATCTACTTCATCCAAAACAGAGTGATGGATATGCCTGCCGATATGCGGAAAAACACTTTTGCTGCCAAGGAGTGGCGGCAACACCCGGAGTTTCCCGGCGGTGTTATCCTTGACACAGGTGTGCACGACATCGCTGCGTTACAGATGATCTTCGGCGCCGTCAGCGAAGTGCATGCCTACGGCGTACCCCAGGAGGCGGATTATGCTCCCTATGCGGTGATACAGGCCAATTTGCGCTTTGAGAGCGGTTTTATTGGTCAATTCTCCATGTTCACGACCGGTAAAGAAGCGCAGCGGCCATTGATAGGTTTGCGCATTATGTGCAGCCACGGCGAAATCTATTTGGAAGAGCGTGACTGCGGCACCGTCAACGTGGCCTACAACGACGGCCGCTCGGAGCAGATTCCATATAAGCCGCAACAAGGCTATTACCGGGAGTTGCTGAATTTCTATAACCATATGACTCATGGTGAGCCGATGGCAGTGACTCCGGAGATCGAATTCGGTGATACCAAAGTCATGTTGGCCATGCTGCGTTCCGCGAAGGAAGGCCGACCGGTGAAGGTGGAACAGCGCGCCATGGCCATGGCCGGCAGAAGGTAAAGGTCCCGAGATATCACTCCACGCGATTTGTGACGGCAAGGGATACCTGGAGGCACGGTTTGGAGATGTACAATTGTGCTGGAAGCCAGTGTTTACCGTCAGTGTTGTCATGGTCTCGGCGGGCTACCCCGGTCAGTATTGGAAGGATGTCGCGGCCTAAGCATTGGCCCTCTAAACTTTTCAGTGGAGCAGATCGCTGAGAGCGCAGCAGGAACTGGAAAAGTGGAGGTTCAGTTGATCACGAATATTATCGCCATCCGGCATGCCCATTCTGATTGGACTCCGGATGAGTATCGCCCCCTCTCTCCATCGGGGAGAGCAAAAGCCGCCGAGGTCGTTACTGCATTAAAAGGATTGAACCGCTGGCGGAGGAACGCGGTATTGAAATTTGTCTATGTGACAACCTGCGAGAGCGATTGCTAGGTGATGTCGGGACTCTATCTTGGGAAGATGCCTCCCGTAAATGCTGGGATAACCTGCAATTTGAGTTTCCCGGGGGCGAGTCGAATCAAGCCGCACAGGCACGGGGTGTTGCGGTTATTAAGCGGCTGATATGTATGTACTCGGGGAAGAGCCTCGTGGTAGCGTCACACGGGACCTTACTCGCCCTTATACTGAACGCATATGACCGTAAGCATGGATATGAGTTTTGGCGCCGACTCAGCATGCCTGATGTATATCTCCTGTCATTTGACAGGCTGGGCGTTCTGGTAAGAGTGGAACGACTATGGGGGGCGAAGGGCAGTTAAATCTCAATATATTGGCGTCGCATGCATCGGTACCCAATGCGCTGGAGCGCATGCTGGACCTGTCCTGACGGTCAGGGACATATTGTCAAGTCAGATGCACGGCGACCCCTAAGGACGGCATAGCTTGTGGATAGAATTTGATTGTTTTACATATGCCAGGAGGCGCCGATTACATCCTTTCAACTCTTCTATATTAACGGGTATGTTGCGCACATCATTAATAATGCGGCGGATGTTATAACCATCCTTGAACAGGAGCGCATCGCAGCCTCTGATGCCGATAGCTCCAACCGGACAGAGGTAAACACACCGTAAACAACAGAGACAACGCCAGCCGAAATTGGGGCGGCCTTTGCTCATTTCGATATTGGCCGTCGGACAGCGCTCGGCGCACAGTCCACAACCGGTACAAGAGGGTCGTACATAATACAGCAGACGCAGCAGGCGTATGCCAAGCTGTTCGAACCAGGATAGAGTGGTGTAAATGCGCTCACTCGGGCGATTTTGCTGGAGTCGCCTTACTCCCTTTAGGATTTCTCCGGTAAATATCGCAATTCTACGACAGGCCACATCATAAAGCACTCTAGACAATTCCGGAGAGAGTTTCTGTAGGAAATTGGCCGGCATAACCAACATGCTCTCGTGAACCACTTCATATTGCTTAGCCATTAGGCGGCGACGTACCGGCAGCGTGGAGCCTCCATTGGCGAAAGGGTCGCCCGGGCTTTTAAAGATGAAGGCGAAACGGCCTGCTCCCGGGGGCAAAAGGTTGATAAATTCGTACACAATGCGTGGAGCATTAAAAGCATGAATGGGATAACCCAGTCCCACGGCATCATAACCGTTTATTTCAGGAGATGTCCGGGTGCGGGTATAATCTTCTATTTTAATCAGATCCACCGCTACATCCAGATGGCGAAAGGAGGCAGCATACTGCTCGGCCAGCAGTTGTGTATTGCCGGTCCCTGAGAAGTAAAAAATGGCCAGTCTCTTAAGGCGTCCCAATTACCAACCACCTTTGCCGGTGACGATAACCATTAATTTGTGTACAAATTTACAACTTCCTTCCCACACTAGATATCATCATAAAATCGCTGATCACGTACCAACGGCTCGATATATCTTTCACAGATGACAGGTACTCGCCGCATAAACCACTCGCGGTGCACGCCGCTGTGCAGGTGGATCGCCATGAAGTACAGAATGCCGCTAACAAAAAAGGCTTCGACATACTTCAAATCAGATGTCGATAATCTGCGGATCGTATCATAGCCGTCAAGCATTGCTTTTCTGATGTGCAGAGGACCGAAACTGGAAGATAGATCACCAAGGTCCTGCATGAAGTACCCATATCCGCTCATCGCGAAGTCGATTGGCGTTATGGTCTCACCGTTTACTATCAGATTCGACACTGCCAGGTCTGCGTGGATCAGGCCGAACGAATCCGGTTGGGTGTCCAGTTCATCCATCAGGTCGGTGATCCTATTTACGCCCTCTTGTATTACGCGGTATTGATCTGCAGAGAACAGGCCGGCAACCACCCCGTCACCGATGATTCGTGCTATTTTATTAAGATTAGCACCGTCGTAACTTAGCCTTTCGAGTGGGAAATCTGGTCGCCATTGTTCTGCAAAATTGTGCAATTTGGCAATCATTACACCGGTAAGAAAGGCCTGTGTCTTTCCCATTCGGGATCTTTGCGGTCCATCGGATGGCCGTCGATCCATGTCAGCATGGTCGCGTAGAGTGGGTCTTGACCAAACTTATTTGTTAACCGGCATATGAATTCACCTGACCGTGTGGGAACAGGCTTTTGAACGGCTATGTCGGTGCCTTCCCTGATGGCTTCCAGCAACCTCATCTCTGCTTGCAAGGCTGAGAATGTGTGTTGAATGGCAATGCGGGAGAACCACTCCACCGGCATGTGCACACGCAGGAGGAAGCGAATACCTGATATGCCATCTGTTACGCTGTAGGTGAGGTTTTCGTTATGACGTATGAATTCCAAATGGGGAGACTGAATGTCGTACTGTTTAAGCGCCTCATTGGCTATCATGTCTCTGCTAAACAAAGTCCGCTCCCAGCTTTTTAAATGTTATTGAGGCTATTCATTCTGACGGCAGGACACATCTCTCTATCTTTAGGATCATTCTTATTATTGTATATCAATAGCTTTGACATAAGGTTTTGACTATCGTGATAAGTTCGGCGGTATCGTCGATCTCGTGGAGGACGCGGTAATTGCCTTGACGAATATGGTAGCGTTCTTGACCTGACAGATTTTCACATCGCGAAGGATGTGCATCTCTCGACAAGGCAATAATTCGGCTAGATATGCGAGCAAGATCCTGCCGAGGAAGCTGCTCCAGCTCTATAGCCGCTGACTGTTTCACTCTGATCATATAGTTTTTAAGATACTGTGGCACATTTTCATATGCCACAGTTGGCTCGTTAGCCCTATCAATAAAAGTTACAAGATCATCATTATCCTTGATGAGAAAACTGCGTACTGGGGCATTAACTAGGTCTTAAATACTCTTATCTGTCTCGGCAGCTTTTATGCGGAGAGCCCTATTTATGTCAGGGTCAAAAAAGATTGTTGCTCTCTTTAAATGGTCTTATCCATACCACAGCTATAACGCCATAACATTATAACGTCAATAGCGACTGTGATACCAGGAATGTCTGCATAACAATTAAGATTAATAGGAGCTGACACAGCTAAAAGCCGAAATGAATGACATTTAAATAGATTACACCAGTATTAACAAATCCGCAGCAAAGTCCCTTACTCAGTTAGTATCTTCGACAGTGTCTCGTCCGGAGCATCCAAGTATCCCGCCCCCAACATGGGTGCCGTTTCGGATAGCCATTTCGCTTCCGATTTTACCGTTCAGGTTACGAGACTAGGCAAAGTGGGTTGTTAATCGTGGGTACATTCAAAATGGGGTACCGATTGTGCCGTTTCAAGGTGGCGTAGGGTTCAATATATTTTATGCTCCTTTTGATAAATACACAGGGAAATCGGAATGCGACCATCAGCAATGAGTTAATTGGTTTAGGAAAAGAACAACTTAACAAGCAAGCACATTAAGTTGATGAAGTGTTACGCCAGCGCTTCTGGTGATACATACTACCACCGACAGCTCTTTGAACTGTCGTTCTAGCGCCAGATCGTTGGTCATTGGGGTAGGGGTACATATGTGCGTCATGTGAACACTGATGTTTCCCCGTTCGGTAGGTGTATTGTACAATAGGTTCGAGGAGAGTGCCAGCAATGAAGACAGTAATTGACGAGGTGCGGAAACTTCTCGACAGAATGCCGAAGGAAACAACCTTTGAGAATATCGAATATCATGTCTACATGAGACAGAGGGTCCAATTAAGTCGACGGTTGACACTATGAACAAGAAGGATTTCGCTTTATGTCAACTCTCAACCGCGAAATTCGGCGGAAAATCCTTCGACCACTTGTACAAAGTGAGTCAGGAACAATAAATTCCAACATTATCGCTAGAGCAGTTAAAAGGCTCGATGAGTATGCCATGGCGGATGAACATGTAGCCAGTCTTTGCAGGGACGCATTGGTAGTGCGTCAGAAAGGGTCAGGAAGTTGGAAAGACCCAAGTGTGGCAATAAAGTTTATCGAGCTCGTAAAAGCGCTATATTCGTCTCGTCGAATTTCAAAGCAGGAGTTCGTGTTTTACGCAGCAATGCCCGCTATACATATTCATGAAGAACGTTGGACAGATGGGTATTACGATGACGAACTACAGCAAATTGTCGGGAAAATAGAGAGAGTTCGTGCCGAGTATGGACTGGCGAACGATGAGTACTGGCCACTTGGCGAAGGTCCATTGGAGTATCGACGATTGAATGAAGAGTATGAAAGTGTACTCGTCAAGAAGCTTATCTCAACGTTCCGAGAATTCGGTCTCGACGAACTGGCAGAAATGAAGGAAAAGTCTCCAGATGAATTTGATGTTGATTTTGAACGAGGACGCCGGAGTATTTTTCATCGTGATGAAAAGGAGCTAATTCTTAGAGATATTGTAGTGCGATACGAGAAAGAGGCGCAAAATGCAGCGGCGACCGGGGCGTATTTCGCGGCAATCACTTCTCTTGGTGCTGGGGTTGAGGGCCTGCTTATACTTAAATGCCTTCGTTCTCCACACAAAGCCGCAAGAATCGCAAAAAAGCTACCAAAGCGTATTCGGCCACGTTACGAGCACGATCCAATGACTTGGACATTCGAGACATTAATTGAAGTCTGCCTTAGGGCGGGATGGCTTCCGAAAATAGAAACGTCCGTTGCCGTTTACAATTCTGCTGAATTGGCTCACCGCCTACGGCAAATGAGAAATTACGTACATCCAAGCCGAAACGTTGTGGACAGACCATGGATTGAAATGGATGAACGAGAGTACTTGGATGCTTATGCGATTTATATTGTACTCTTTACTGTTCTCGGCAAGGTTTGGTGACGATGGAAATCGAGGAGCTAGTCAGTCTGTGTCCATATCTCGGCGTGGCAATATAAATCCATCAAACCGCTGAATCCAGCAACAAGAAACAAGGCTAGATGTAGGCAGGACTTTATAAATTATGGCGGTAAGTTAATACTTAAGTAATTTAAAGAATCCTGTTTTGGCAAGGTAGCCTCCCAAAAAGCATATCCATCGGACGGTTGATAGGGTTGGTACCTTAACCGTACCGACGGCTGCCGCTACTGATGCGCTAGATCGTTTGACAGCCCAATGACTTGATGCGAGAAGCAATACTTTAACGGAGTGTGCACTAGTGAATCACAGCGAGATCGTCAGCTTCCTCTGGGGTGTTGCGGATCTCATCCGTGACACGTTTAAACGCGGCAAATACCAGGATGTAATCCTACCACTTACTGTCCTCCGCCGCTTGGACTGTGTGCTCGCCGACACGAAGGACACCGTCCTAGCGCGTCAGGCGCAGCTCAAGAGCAAGGGACTCGAGGACCTAGACGCCCAACTACGGCGCGCCTCAGGCTTTGCGTTCTACAACACCTCCCGCTACGACTTCGACAAACTCCTCGCCGATGCGTCTAACCTCGCTGCAAACCTGCGCAATTACATCACCGGCTTCAGCCCAAATATGCGAGAGGTGCTGGAGAAGTTCGACTTCGACAACACGATCAGCAAGCTCGACGAGGCGGGCCTGCTCTTCCAGGTGCTCGAGCGGTTCAAGAACGTCGACCTGCACCCGGACAAGGTCGACAACCCAACCATGGGCACGATCTTCGAGGAGCTCATTCGCCGCTTCAACGAGGCGCTCAATGAGAACCCTGGTGAGCACTTTACGCCGCGCGATGTCGTCCATCTAATGGTGGACCTCATGCTTGCGGGCGACGAGGACCGCATTCGCCGCAAGGGCATCGTGTGTACGGTCTACGTGCGCTATGTAGCCTCATTCGCGAGTTGGTAAGGGGTAGAGATAGCGTTACAGTATAGGCAGAGGGTAGCAGGTGGGCTTCCCTTCCCCCGAGGGGGAAGGCGAACATATGGCCTTCTGCGTTTGG
>DULU01000031.1 GCA_012840225.1 Bacillota bacterium | reverse complement strand
GGGTTCATATTGGGTTCCTGCACCTGTCAAGGTTCCCCTTGTCGTTACACCGCTACTTGCCTAAAGCCCTGCTAAATGGCGGAGGAGGAGGGATTCGAACCCTCGTCACCCTTATGGGGTGGCACGATTTCCAGTCGTGTGCGCTAGGCCAACTACGCGACTCCTCCACATTATATTGCCTATTCACTTTTTCCGGCCTAGTAGCCGGTTGGCGGAGAGGGGGGGATTTGAACCCCCGGAGCGCACAGGGCGCTCAACGGTTTTCGAGACCGCCTCATTCGACCGCTCTGACACCTCTCCGTGCTGCCGTTCTTATTCTTCTTCCACCCGGCGCAACCTTTTCCTTTTAAAAAATGCCTGAATCACGGCTGCGCATTCGTTCTGCAAAACACCTGCCGTCACTTCAACTCTGTGGTTGAAGCGCTCATCGTCCAGGAGGCGATACAGAGTGTCGACCACGCCTGCTTTAGGATCGGGAGCGCCATATACCAGCCGTTTTATGCGGCTTAAAAGCAGCGCCCCTGCACACATGGGGCAGGGTTCAATTGTAACATAGAGGGTGCATCCTGTCAATCTCCAGGCCGACAAGGTCTGCGCCGCCTCCCTGATGGCGATCATCTCGGCATGCGCCGTCGGATCACGCCAGGTTTCCCGCATATTATGACCGCGGCCGATCACCTGACCATCCTTGATCACCACCGCGCCGATTGGCACCTCGTCATCTGCTGCCGCCAGATCCGCCTCCAAGAGGGCCAGGCGCATGTATTGTTCATCCAACTCAGCCAGATCATGCTCTTCCGGCACCGCTCTTCAGATCCGCTCCCCGGTCCACTCCTGGAGATTCTTTGCGTAACCACCAGCAGCTATTATAACATACTACGAGCGATCTTTACTTTTGTCTTTATACTTTTTCTCGTTCTCGCCGGCAAAAGGAGCGGCGGCTCCAGCCATCTTCGCCTTGAGAGTGGCATCGCCTATGGGACTTGCCGGAGGCTGATCGGCCGGATAATGATCGGCATCATCCGGGTTATCGATGGCAACGAGGGTGGCGGCACCGCTTTTTCCGGCAGTTTTCCTTTTTTTGCTGTTTTTTTCTCCGTTGTGGTGGGTCAAACCGGCACCTCTTTCTTTCTGCTTATTTACCTGCTGCCAATTTACCTGCCCAACTACCCGGCAGCTATTATAGGCTGACCCGGCCTGATCCTCATTAAACTGTTGACTTATGGAAAATACTCTTATACAATGACAGGCGTCCAATAAAGTTTGCCGTGCTAGACGGGGAGTTAGCGGTGCCCTGTACCCGCAATCCGCTACAGCGGGGTCGAACTCCCGCCCGAGGGTACGCCTTGTGGGGTCTGGCTCAGGTAAGTGACGTTGACGATTGGGTCTTGCGCGACGGGAAGCCATGAACCCCGTCAGGTCCGGAAGGAAGCAGCGGTAAGTGGTATATCCCGGGTGCCGCAAGGGTGCCTGGTCTGAGTTAACTGCCTGATGTATCGCCTGTAAGTCGTGTTCGAAGGCGGGTGCACGGTTTTTTCGCGCCCATCTCCTGTCACCTTAATCCACTTTTCGGCAGAGGATTACCACCCGCCGTCGCAGAAGAAAATTATCATCGCAAGCCGAGGTGGAATATGGCCTACCTTTCACTTTACCGGAAATATAGACCGCAAACTTTTCAGGAAGCGGTGGGGCAGGAGCATATTGTCCGCACCCTGACTAATGCTTTGAATATGGGCCGGGTGGCGCATGCCTACCTTTTCTCCGGCCCCAGAGGAACAGGAAAGACCACCTTCGCCCGCCTTTTGGCCAAGGGATTGAATTGCGCTTCGGGTCCCACGGGAAATCCGTGCAATACCTGTCATAACTGCGAGCGCATCACCCGCAGCGCCTCCGTCGACGTGATCGAGATCGACGGCGCTTCCAACCGGGGCATCGATGAAATAAGAGAGCTGCGGGACAGGGTAAGGTTTGCCCCTGCCGAAGGCCGGAGCAAGGTATACATCATCGACGAAGTGCATATGCTCACCAACGAGGCTTTCAATGCCTTGCTGAAGGTGTTGGAGGAGCCTCCGGAGCATGTGGTTTTCGTTTTTGCCACCACCGAAGTGCACAAAGTGCCGCCGACTATTCTGTCCCGGTGCCAGAAGTTTGATTTCCGCCGTTTCAGTCAAAAGCAACTGGTCTCTCTCCTGGAGAGAGTGGCGCAAGCCGAGCATATGGAGATTCTTGATCAGCAAGCTCTAAACCTGATCGCCAGGCATGCCGAAGGCGGAATGAGGGATGCTTTGGCCATACTGGATCAATGCCTGGCCTATAACCCCAAGGGGTTGTCGACCGAAGCGGTGGTCGCTATTTTGGGGATTGTGCGCCGGGAAGCACTGGCTTCTTTGGTGGGATATCTATTTAAAGGCGATATGGCCGCGATCCTGAGCTTGTTGCAATCGCTTTACGATGAAGGCGTCGAAGTCCGCCAGTTGGCTAAGGACTTAACCAATTTTTTGCGGGATCTGATGATGCTCCGGGTGGCTCCTAAGGCTACCGGCCTGGTGGCCGTGGATCAGGCGGAGTATCAGCGGATGAAGGAACTGAGCGGGCAGGTCGATATGCGCCGTCTGCTGCAGATGATCGATATCCTGAGCGGTCTGGACAGCGAATTGCGCTGGTCGGGTCATCCCGGCCTGGCAGTGGAGATCGCCCTGCTCAAAGCCATGAGTGTCGAGGCGCCGCCGGTGCAGCCGGTCTCCCGGCCAGCTCCCCAGCCGGCGCCTAAACCGGCGCTTCAACCGGCGCCACAGCGGGTGCCTCAGCATGTCCCTCAGCATGTCCCTCAGCATGTCCCTCAGCATGTCCCTCAGCCCGTCTCTCAGCCGGCGCCTCCGCCGGGATACTATCCACCAACGTCACCGGTATCGCAAACAGGTCCATATCAGGTTCCGGCAGCGCCAAAAGGGGCAGCGTCCCCACCATTTCCGCCGCCAATGCCAAGGGCGCCCATTCAGCAACCAGCGCCGGCCCCGCCGCCTCCGGTTCAGCAGCCACCTCCGGTCCAGCAGCCGTCTTATAACCCCCCCTCTCCGGCTGAGAGGGTTATGCCGATGGTTGACCGCATTATGGGAGGCGATCTGTTGGGCGGCGGCCTAAAGGAAGGGGTTGGCGACGACGAAGTCCTGCGCTATTTGCAGCAGCAATGGGCCAGGGTGTTATCAATATTGAAAGAGAGCCGGCTGCCTCAGACTGAGGTGTTTTTGCGGGAAGGATATCCGGTGAAACTGGCCGGCAACACTTTGACCATCCGCTATGCCCCTCATAATGCCTTCATGCAGGCCAGTCTGGAAAGATACTCCCGCAATAAAACTATAGCCGAACGGGTGATATCGAGCCTTGTAAAAAGAGAAATAAAACTGCACACCGAAATAGGCGAGATACCAAAAAGCCAGGGTCTTGATTTTAGCGGCGAGAGCCAGGCGGAGGGTGGTAGCCAAAGCCATCTGCCGCAACTGATCGGCACCGGTGAGGGGGAACAAGATAGCCGGCCGCCGGCTCCCTCCATCCCGGAAGATGAGGAACGGAAGCGTGTTATCGAGCATCCGGCAGTGCAGAAAGCATTGCAGTTGTTTGCCGGGCAGATTGTAGAGGTAAAAAGTGAACAGGAAGGTGAATGACTTTGCTAAACATGCAAAAGATGATGAAACAAGCCCAGAAGCTACAGGCGGATATGGCCAGGGTACAGGAAGAGTTGGGACAGAAAACCGTGGAAGCCACAGCGGGTGGCGGCATGGTGCGGGTAGTGGTCAATGGGCATTTTGAGGTGCAGGAGATAAAAATCGAAAAAGAAGTCGTCGATCCTGATGATGTGGAAATGCTGCAGGATCTGATCGTTTTAGCCGTAAACGACGGCATTCGCAAAGCCCAGGAGATGGCTCAGGCGGAAATGGCACAGGTGGCCGGTAATTTGCAGATACCTGGGCTGCCGGGCGGGTTGTTCTAGTCATGCTGCCTTATCCCAGGCCGCTGGCCAAATTAATCGATGAGTTGACCCGCCTGCCGGGCATAGGGCCAAAAACGGCGCAAAGATTGGCCTTTTTTATCTTGAGTGGTCCGAAGGAGCGAGCCAAAGCACTGAGCGATGCTATCCTTGAGGCTAAGGACAAGCTGGTCTATTGCAGTATATGCTGTAACATCACCGATGTCGACCCCTGCCGCATTTGTACCTCGGAAAAGCGGGACCGGCGCATTATCACGGTTGTGGAAGAACCTAAAGATGTGGTGGCCATTGAGCGCACCAGGGAATTCAATGGGCATTATCATGTGCTGCACGGGGCTCTGTCGCCCATCGACGGCATCGGGCCTTCGCAGTTGCGCATCGACGAGTTGTTGAAGCGCTGTCATTCAGGAGAAGTGCAGGAGGTAGTGGTAGCCACCGATCCCAATCCGGAAGGCGAGGCCACTGCTTTATATTTAGCCCGCTTGCTTAAGCCTCTCGGCATCAAGGTGACGCGCATGGCTCACGGTATGCCGGTGGGTAGCGATCTGGAGTATGTCGATGAAATTACCTTGGCGCGGGCCATTGAAGGGCGCCGGGAACTATAGAGGGTGTGTAGCAGAATAGCGGCACCGCCTGGCCTTCCATGAAGGGGAGGGTGGGGTGGTGCTATTTTTTTTCAGTTCATGGTCTGTTCGCTTTGCAGTGATGATTGAGTCTAGCAGCGGACAGGCCATTTATTTTTTGGGGGTGACGATTCTGTTCGGCATGTGGTGATGAAAGATATGACTACTGTCATATTACCGGCCGGCGGGTAGTATAGTATAATTAAACAGAACATATGTGCGCAGATAGCCGGAGGTGGATGGCCCATGAATAACGAGACCGAGGGCGGGGTGGCGGGCGGCGGGTGCCCGCATTGCGGCGCAAAGCTCGTGGTCAAAAACGGCTCCAGCCGGGGACGGCAGCGTTATCTGTGCAAGGCCTGCGGCCGGTCCTTCGGCCCCAATACGCCTCCGAAGGAATTTGCCGGCATCCGCAAGCTGAATCAATTTAAACAATATATAGAGATGGCTGCCCAGCATATGACGCTC
>DULU01000030.1 GCA_012840225.1 Bacillota bacterium | reverse complement strand
GCACCCAAGCCGGTGACGATCATGATGCGGTAGGCCCCGAAGCGGTCGACCAGGGGTCCCCAATAGCGCTGGCCGATCATCATGGCGATTATCGAGGCGGTGGATACCACTGCCCACATGAAGGCCGGTCCTCCCAGATCGTCGACAAAGTCGACGGAGAAGAAAGGTTGCGGCAGAGCCACTCCCAATTGCCAGACAAGAGAGGCGCCGGCATATGACAAAAACAATGGCTGGGCTCTCAGCTGGAACAGAGCCTGACGGATGCGCGTCCAGGTGGCCGGGAATTTTTCCGAACGGTTTCTTCCCTGCGGCTGGGGAGCCGGAGCAGCAGCAGGGGCGGCGGGGGCGACCGAGGTGGCGGAGGCAGGAGTTACCTCCTGCTTGCCGCCGGCTTCCGAATTCGGCTGCGCTTCCGGTTTTGGCTGCGCTTCCGGTTTTGGCAGCGCTTCCGGGAGATGAGGGTCTCTCAGGCGGGAGAAAACATAGGCCGCAGCCAGGCCGAAAGCGGCGGCGAAGCCGAAGGTCAGTTGGTAACCTAAAGGCGCCCCGAAGTTGCCGATCAGCCAACCGGCGGTTAAGGTGGCCATAAGCTGACCGAGGAGAATCAGTATATTGCGCCGGGCGAAAAAAATGCCCCTCACCCGGCGGGGGACAATATCGGCGACCAGAGCGGTCCAGGAAGGAACCCCCAGCGCCCCGGCCAGCGCTCGCAGTGAAAGGAGAGTGATGAAAAGGATCACGGCTGGCGGCCCCGATACCATGAGCGGCAAGAAGGCTATCACGAGCCACATGCCGCGCGCCACTGCCCCGGATAATACCACCCAATCCCGCCGGTTCCACAGGCGCCCGGTCAGGATAGCCATAGGCAGCTGCAACATGTTGCCGGCCAGCGCCGTCAGGGAGGCGATCAGCCCGATCTGCGTTTTGCTGGCCCCGAGCACCAACGCGAAGAGGGAGATGAACGAAGCGGTAAAGTTATCGCTGATGCTCGCCAGCATGCCCTCAAAGGCAATGATGCGCATGGCCAGGCGCGCCGCCGCCACCCGTCCGCCGTGGCGACGGGGCGCAGCCTGCTGATGATGTGTTTTCTTGCGCCCGTTAACACTCATACAGTGGAAAAGCCGAGGTCAGAGCTTTAACTCTCTTCTGCAAACCGGCTTTTACCTCATCCTTGCCTAAAGTGCCGGAAGCGGCTGCTTCAAGGGTATCGCTGATAATAGACGCTATTTCCACCATCTGCTCAGGGCCCATGCCCCTGGTGGTCACCGCCGGGGTGCCAAGCCTGATGCCGCTGGTGACAAAAGGACTTTCCTCATCGAAAGGAATGGTGTTCTTGTTCACCGTGATGCCGATCTCATCGAGCGCTTTCTCCGCCTCTTTGCCAGTGAGGCCCTTCACTTTGACGTTCACCAGCATCAAATGATTGTCGGTGCCACCGGAGGCCAGTTTGAAACCTTTGGCCACCAAGGCGGCGGCCAAGGCGGCGGCATTCTCCACCACCCGTTTTTGATAGGCGCTGAACTCCGGAGTCATCGCTTCCTTCAGCGCCACGGCTTTGGCGGCAATGATATGCATGAGAGGGCCGCCCTGAATGCCGGGGAACACGGCTTTATCGATATCCTTGGCATATTCCGCCCGGCATAGAATCAGGCCGCCGCGAGGTCCCCGCAAGGTCTTGTGCGTGGTGGTGGTCACGAACTCGGCATAGGGAACAGGGCTGGGATGGAGCCCAGCGGCTACCAACCCGGCTATATGGGCCATATCCACCATCAGCTTGGCGCCCACCTCATCGCAGATGGCCCGGAAGGCGGCAAAGTCGATGATCCTGGGATAGGCGCTGGCACCGGCCACAATCAGTTTGGGTTTATGCTCCAGAGCGAGCCGGCGCAACTCCTCATAATCGATCGTTTCCGTATCTTTGCGCACCCCATAGGGAATAAATTTAAACCATTTGCCGGAGAGATTCACCGGGCTGCCGTGGGTGAGATGGCCGCCATGCGGCAGCGCCATGCCCAGCACCGTGTCGCCTGGCTGCAGGGCGGCGAAATAGACAGCCTGGTTGGCTTGAGCCCCAGAATGCGGTTGCACATTGGCATGCTCGGCCTTAAATAGTTCTTTCGCCCGCTCGATAGCCAGCCGTTCGGGAATGTCGACATATTCGCAACCACCGTAATAGCGCCGGCCGGGATAACCTTCGGCATATTTATTGGTCAACACCGAAGCCTGAGCCTCACGCACGGCGGCGCTGGCAAAATTTTCCGAAGCTATCAGTTCGATCTTCTGTTCCTGCCGCGCCATCTCGGCTTGAATCGCTTCGTATACCAACGGATCGACATCTTTAAGAGAAATAGGCCGCATGCATATCGCCTCCACATTTCCATAGCCGGCCGGCTCTACCTCACCGGCATATTGCTTACCATTTATATAAGTTGTATAAGATCCGTCACAACAATAGCACAACCTGCCCATTACCGGCAATGATGAAGGTGTTGCGGCAGGCGCTCCGCCTTTTTGGGAATGGGGCAGATGCGCAGGCAATCGCCTAGGACCGGATATTTCGTCCCGCTTTGCGCCCTGCTTATGCACAGGGTGGGAAAGGACATGGACGGGGTGTCGATAAAAATCCGCTGCGGATCGTCGCTTTGAATGGAACGATAATCCTCCCGGCCGGGATCGGTGCGCAGGGCGATGGCCTGCATCGGACAGGCTTTGAGACACAGCCGACATTTATCCCGGAGACAGATGGGCTGGTCTATCAGCGGGTCGGGGACCAGCTCGGCATCGGTGACCACCGAATTGAAGCGCTGCCTGGGTCCAAACTCCCTGGTGAGCACCAGATTGTTATATCCGAACTCGCCCAGTCCGGCCCTGGTGGCGGCATGGCGGTGGGAAAAGGGACCGGATGTAAAACGAAACGGCGACGCCGCCCAGACCTCCGCCGCGCTCTTGTTTCTGAAGGTGGGATAGACCCCGGTGGTGGGAAAGATCATGGCATTATATCCGCACTGCATGAGAAACTGCCCGATCAGCTGGCCGATAAGCTCCAGATGGTAATCGTGCAGGACATGGCCGACCCGGTTGTATACCTGATCGTAATATGAGCTTCTGGCCTCCTCCGGAATCAAGTCGGACTCCTCCCCGGCCAAAACCGCCGGAGCCTCGAGGACGGCGGGCAATATCGGCATGGCAAAGGAGATGACGCTTCTGGCCTTGGGCAGGAAATCTTTGGGGTGTTGCCCCTTGGGCACGGCGTCATATAGGGGCGGCATGGGATCAAACCGCTCCACCGGGGCCACGCCGACCAAGGCCGCACCTTTCTCTCTGGCCAGCTCTTTGACCTGGCAGGTGAGTTCATGGACATCCATCTGCGCCTCTTCCTCCCACATAAAAATGAATAAAATGAAGGGAGCACAGAAATATCGCTTCAGGCTCCCTTTCATTTTATAAGTTCACTCGACCACCGGCACAGGAGGCGTTCACTCATGTCCCTCACGAGCGCACCCGGCGCCGCCGTTTGCGCACTCTCCTGCGCGTCTTTTTATGGTTACACCTCTACCTCTACCTGCGGCAGCTCGGCCAGGGCCTTGTCGATCAGCTCCTGCGGATGCTCCAGGTCGACCAGTTTGCCGCCCAGGTAGGCGTCGTAGGCCGCCAGATCGAAATGACCGTGCCCGGAAAGGTTGAAGAGGATCACCTTTTCCTTACCCTCTTCTTTCGCCCTCAGGGCTTCGTCGATCACCGCTTTGATGGCGTGCGCCGACTCCGGAGCGGGGAGTATGGCCTCCGAGCGGGCGAACAGGAGAGCAGCCTCAAACACCGGGTTCTGCGGATAGGCCACGGCTTCGATGAACTTCTCCTTCACCAGCTGGCTGAGGAGTGGGGCGGCGCCATGATAGCGCAGGCCGCCGGCGTGAATGCCGGCCGGGACGAAGTTGTGTCCCAGGGTGTACATCAAAGCCAGCGGGGTCAGCTTGCCGGTGTCGCCGAAATCATACGCATAATATCCTTTGGTGAACGTCGGGCAGGCGGTAGGTTCCACCAGCACGGCCCGCACATCCTTGCCGGCGAATTTATCCGCCAGGAACGGGAAGACCAGGCCGGCCACGTTGCTGCCGCCGCCGCAGCAGCCGATTAAGACGTCCGGGTATTCACCTACCATCTCCAACTGCTTTTTGGCTTCCAACCCAATGACGCTCTGGTGCAGGAGCACATGGTTCAGCACGCTGCCCAGCGAATAATTGGTATCGGCATGGGCGGCGGCATCCTCCACCGCTTCGCTGATGGCAATGCCCAGGCTGCCCGGGGATTCGGGATCCTGAGCCAGGATGGTGCGCCCGGCTTCCGTGCGGTCGGTGGGACTGGCGAACACTTCGGCCCCGAATACCTGCATCAGGGAGCGTCTATACGGTTTCTGGTGGTAGCTCACCTTCACCATATAGACGGTGCATTCCAGACCGAAGAAGGAGCAGGCGGCGGCCAAAGCCGATCCCCACTGACCGGCGCCGGTCTCGGTGGTCAGCCGTTTGATGCCGGCTTTTTTGTTGTAATAAGCCTGAGCCACGGCGGTGTTGGGCTTATGGCTGCCGGCAGGGCTGACACCCTCCCATTTGTAATAGATGCGGGCCGGAGTGTCCAGGGCTTTCTCCAGCTGGTGCGCCCGGTGCAGGGGTGACGGCCGCCACAGGCGGTAGACATCCAGAACCGGTTCGGGGATGTCTATCCACCGTTCGGTAGACACTTCCTGCAAGATCAGTTCCATGGGGAAGATGTGGGTCAAATCGTCCGGGGTCAGGGGTTTCTTGGTGCCGGGATGCAGGGCCGGCGCCGGAGGGTTGGGCATGTCGGCCACAATGTTGTACCACTGGCGCGGCATATCCTTCTCCGGCAGGATGATCTTGGTCAACTCAGACATGGGCTCAATCTCCTCTCTGCTACACTCGCCTCCGAACCTGTCTTTGGCCTTATGCCTCAGACCGAGGTGACCGGAGCGCGGTATGGCGGTTCCATTCGCCGTCCGCCGGCGAACTCCTTCTGCATTCTTCTTCCTCTTCATAAAGATATGTGGGTGAGTAGTATGGGTGAAGAAAAATTCGTGGCCGGCATGGCCCTCCTGCGCCTGCTTTCGGGGACCGTTGAGTTGACGGCGGCGGTTTTGATGCTCCATTTTCACAGCCTGGAAACAGCTTTCCGGATCAACGGCTTTTTGGGGCTGGTCGGCCCCTCCGTTCTCATTCTGGTCAGCGCGCTGGGCCTCTCCGGCCTGGCCGGACAGATCCCCTCATGGAAGCTGGGAGTGATCGCCTTCGGGGTGGCCTGTATTCTGATCGGCACAAGATCATGAGAGGAAGCTATCTTTTGCCCCGAAAGCTTCCTCTCGCCTCTGATAGCTATCTTTTCCCCCTGACCCGCAACACCGCCACCCACATGTCCTCGGCGGCCTCGGTGGCCTCAATAGACTCGGTACCGAGGGGTGATGCGGCGCCGACCTCCACCTCCATGGCCTCTACCGGCACGGCCGGCGGTTCGATGGTGATCCGATAGTCTTTCACCGTCATGTAAGCGGGGGGATGTTTCAGGCCGCGGCCGATATCAAACCAGTGGAGCTCCAGCCGCCAGCCTTCTTCCGGCAGGGCGATGGTCGCCGGCCCGGCAAAGGGCAGATAAAGAGCATATTCCCTGCCGGGATCGGCCAATAGGCAAGCTCCTTCCGGTGGCGCCGTGAGGAGCAGGTCAGGCTGCGGCTCGCTGGCAAAGAGGTCGAAAGCTCCCAGCACCTCCCGGGCCACTTTGATCATGTTTGCCGCTTCGGCGTTTAGTGCCGGTCCGGCAGCCGGTAGGAAAAAACAAGCGGCAGCCGCCCCGGCGAAGAGGCATTGCCAAAAGCGCTGTATGGCCTCTCTCATCGGGCCGTGTATGCCGGATCCGGAGTTCCCATAGCCCCCGTATATCCCGTATATCTTGATATTGTTCACGGGACGGGGCGCGGCCTGCAGGCGGCGGCGCACCTGCACCAGGTTATGATAATGCCGCTCGCCGCACAGGTGATTGTTGGCCGACACATCGACAAAGTCATATAACTCGGGATGGTCCAGAGTAGCCTCATGAGAGGGATCGGCCAAATTCCAGGCCTCCCACATTTCGGTGATATAAACGCTTTTGCCGGCCGCCGCCGCCTTCCCTCTGATATATTGCGCCCAGTAGTCGCCCCAGGCCGGGGTGACGTTGGTTTCGCCATCTATGCAGTAGATGATGTGATCGTAGGGTAAGGTGTATGAGAGGATCTTGTCCACCAACCGCTCCTGATAGCTGAGGAGGAGCCGGTTGTTCCTATCAAGCGGGGTGGAGCGAAAGAAAGCATTGGTGCACTTGCTGGGATGCTGGTCATAAACCCCGTCGAGGCCGCTCTCTTTGCGGGTATAGTTGCAGTTCCAGTCGGGATTAAACGGGTTTTCCAACCAGGCTTCCTGATAATAGTCGAAGCGGTCCCAGATGGCCAGCTGCACCACCACACCCGCCGCGGCCGTGGCGGCCAAAAAAGTCTCGAAACGGCGCCAGTGCTCCTCATTCCAGGCATCGAGATTATAAATACCTCTGTCCCGGGCAAAGGGCCAGACGTTGCCGATGTGGCGGCAGGACATGGTGTTCCCTACCATATTGCCGCCACAGCGAACAAGCTCCTGCAGATGCTCCGCCAGTTCCGCCGCCGGCCACTGGTATAAGTTCTCTATTGCCGCCCCGCCGAGCAAAAGCTCAGGCCGGCCGTCAAGCTGCCAGTAAAACGGATTCCGGCGATATATTTCCAGTTTGGGTGCCGTCTTTCTGCCGATCATTCCATCATCGTCCCGCTTACGGATAGATGCGATTCAACAGGCGCGGGAACGGTATGGTTTCCCTGACGTGATGTAACCCGCAGATCCAGGCAACGAACCGCTCAATACCCATGCCGAAACCGGCATGAGGTACGCTGCCGTAGCGGCGCAGATCAAGGTACCACCGGTAATTTTCCTCTGGCAGCCCGTGTTGGCGGATGCGCTCCTCAAGCAGTTCCAGCTCGTGTATGCGCTGGCCGCCGCCGATGATCTCCCCATAGCCTTCGGGGGCCAGCATGTCGTTGCACAAGGCCACCTCCGGGCGCTGCGGATCAGGCTGCATGTAGAAAGCTTTAATCGCCGCCGGATAGTTATATACAATAAGCGGTTTGTCGTAGCGGGAGGAGAGGAGAGTTTCATCATCGGCCCCGAAATCGTCGCCCCATTGGATATCCGAGCCGTTTTCCTTCAGGACGGCCACGGCTTCGTCATAAGAAAGGCGGGGGAACGGCGGCACCACGCCGGCCAGCTTGTTTACATCCCGCTCCAGCACCGCCAGCTCCGCCCGGCGCCGTTTCAGCACTTCCTGCACCACAAAGCTCACGAACGCCTCTTGCAGGGCCATGTTGTCTGCGGAGGTGTTATAGGCCACCTCGGGCTCGATCATCCAGAACTCCATCAGGTGGCGGCGGGTTTTGGATTTTTCCGCCCGGAAGGTGGGGCCAAAACAATACACTTTGCCCAAAGCCATCGCCGCCGCTTCGGCGTAAAGCTGCCCGCTTTGGCTTAAATAAGCCTTTTCCTCAAAGTAATCGGTTTCAAAGAGGGTGGTGGTGCCCTCCACCGAAGCCGGCGTCAGTATGGGAGAATCCACCAGGGTGAAGCCCCGCTCGTCGAAAAACTGGCGGCAGAGCCTGATAATCTCGCTCCTGATGCGCAAGATGGCGTGCTGGCGGCTGGAACGGAGCCAGAGATGGCGATGGTCCATCAAAAACTCTATTCCATGCTCTTTGGGCGTGATGGGATATTCCTGGGCGAGGTGCACCAAGGCGAGAGAGGTGACGGTGAGCTCCACCCCGCCGGGAGCGCGCTGATCGGTGCGCACCAGCCCGGTCACCTCGATGGAAGACTCCTGCGTCAGCTTTTCCGCCAGCTCGAAATGGGCGGGAGATACTTCATTCTTGAGCATCACCGCCTGCACGATGCCCGTGCCGTCCCTCACCAGCAAAAACTGGATCTTGCCGCCTGAACGCTTGTTGTAGAGCCAGCCTTTGACAGTCACCTCTTCGCCTACATGGCCGGACAAATCTTCGATGTAAACCCGGTTGTCCTTGTTTGCTGCCATGCTGCCCCCGCCTCCTTGGTGCCGGCGCCGCTCGCCGGCTCTATATTGGTATGGTGATGTATATAGCTTTACTTCGCTTATAAATTTATAATCTATTTCATCTATAGCCGCCGGGAACCCAGAGCCGGCTGCGCGGCTTTTGCCCGGTTTGTTCTGTCGGCCCGGTTTGCCCCGCAGCCGTCGCCGGCTCTTCTTCTGCTTCCGTCTCCGTTTCCGGCTCCAGTTTAGCTGCCTTTATGAGCATGGCCTGCACCGCCATGATCATCGCCAGCAATTCATTCTGGGCATCGAAAAGAGCGCGGATATATGGATTCATACCGGCAATCTGGTACATACGCTGGATTTCCTCAATCTCCGCCTCTGTGGGTTGCTGTCCTTTATCTCTCTTGGCCTGCAGGCGTTTTTGCCTCTCCTCTAAGTCTCTCATCATGATCTGTGCCGCGGCGCGCTTGGAGATTTCTTCTTTGGCTTTCTCGAGCCTAGCGCAGGCTTCAGACCGCGCCAACTCTTCAGCCAGCTCCCTAGCTTTCTTTTCCACTCTCGGTTCCATAGCGATCCCTCCAAACCCGTTGGTATTATTTCGAGAAAGGCCAAAAGCTTCCTTTTCTCTGCTATTGACTCCCCGTTCCCCGTTATAGATCATAGATCCAGAGATAGACCAAAGCGCCCAGCAACAATACATAGACGAGCATCGGCAAAAGCGTTTTGCGGATCAAGGAGCCTTCGGCGCCGATCAACCCGACCACCGCCGCCGCAGCCACCACATTATGCACTGCCACCATGTTGCCGGCGGCCGCACCGGTGGCCTGGGCAGCCACCACCGTTTCCGTGGCTACCCCGATGCGCCCGGCTACGCTCCACTGAAAGAGGCTGAACATCATATTGGAAACGGTGGCCGAGCCGGCGATAAAAGCGCCGAGAGCGCCGATTAAAGGAGCGAATAGCGGCCAGGCGCCGCCGGTCAAAGCCGCCATCCCGGAGGCCAGGGTGAGCGGCATGCTCTCCAGCCCACCGCCGCTATCCATGGTGCCGGAGTTGATGAATACCCGCACCAGCGCTACAGTGAAGATCAAGGCCGGGGCGGTAGCCCACACCTGTTTTCCGGCCACGCTCCAGGCCCGAGCCACGCTTTGTCCCGACATCCCGAAGAAGAGGGCGGTGCCCATGGCTACCAGGATGAATAAAAAGCCCGCGGAGTAGAAAGTATCGAAAGAGGCGGAGAACGGCGTACCAAATATCTGCCGCCATTCCAGGGCCATGGACAATAGCTTCTGCTTCAATCCCAGGGCGGGCAGGCGGCTGGCGATCAATATGGCTGTTACTGCAATATATGGAGCCCAGGCTGTGAGCAGGCTTATCCCGGCGGTCCGGGGCCGCTCCGGCGGGGTACCGAGGGTGTCGTCACCGCCGCCCTCACCCCCGCCGGCCGGCATGCTGCCCTGCCAATCTTTTTCCCAGTGAGCTTCAGGTGGAAAAGTGAAGGGGCGGCTGGGGACCAAAAAGCCTTTTTTGGCCGCAAAGGTGACGATCAGCAAACCGATCAGTCCGCCGACCATGGCAGGAAATTCCGGACCGAGCAAAATGGCCACGATGGTATAGGGCACGATCATGGCGGCGGCGGAAAAGAGAGCGAATCTCCATATTTCCAATCCTTCCCTGGCGGAGCGCCGGGCACCAAAATAGCGGGTCAAGGCCATGCTCATGGCGAGAGGGATGATGAGGCCGGCGACGGCGCTGATCAGTGCGGCTTTCACCACCACGGCATGTATGTAACTCTCCCAGCCGCCCGGCACATGCGAAAATATATATTCATCCACCTCCGGACTGGCTAAGCCTTGGCGTATGCCCTGCACTATGGTGGTGCCTATGGCCCCGAAGGTGACAGGGGTGCTGTTGGCCAGAAGGCCGATCATGGCGGCGGCGGCCGCCGGGAAACCCAGCGCCAGCATGAGGGGGCCGGTGATGGCCGCCGGGGTGCCGAAGCCGGCCACCCCCTCAATAAAACTCCCGAAAAGCCAGCCCACGATCAAGGCTTGCAGGCGGCGATCCGGGGTGATATTCAGAAAGCCGCGCCTGATCACCCCAAGCGCCCCGCACTCCCGCAGGGTAGACAACAGGAGCAGGGCGCCGAAAACTATCAGCAGGATATTGAGGGCAATAACCGAACCCTGAACCGTAGATGCGGCAATGGTGCGCAAAGGCAGACGCCAAGCCAAAGCGCCGATGACGACGGTGACCGCATATGCCAGAGGCATAGCCACACGCGCCGGCCAGCGCCAGACCACCAGAAACAGAAAAACGGAGGCAATCGGCATAAGCGCAACCATCGTCGAACCGGCTGCAGCTGACGTCATGTCCTTCCCACCATTCGTCCTCTTTAGTTTTTCCCGCTGTTCTCCTTGTTACATGAACCATTGTACAAGGCCTGCCGGCAAAGAGGAAGAAGATAGAAAGACGGGAAATAGCTTTAAACCAGCCGGCCCGAAAGGCAAATAGTTAACCCTTTCGGAAACTCGGGATGACCGAGATATGGAAGGGCCAGCCCGGGTGACGAAACCTGCGGGTAACCGTGGGCGAAGGATGAACCAGGTTCGGGGGCAAGAGCCAAAGACACAGAAGGAGAGTAAATCATTATGATGGTGTGAAGGAGTTAATTTCGGTGGGTCGGGTATTTGTGAAAAACCAAGATGGAACACCCCCTCTACTTGTTCCAGAAAAAGGCTTCAGTGGAAGCTTTTGGGTTTCAGAATAACTACAAAATAGTTAGTTGGGAGGTATTGAGTATGCTGAAGACTCAGCCTGGTTTGGTTTCCATCACCTTCAGACCGCTTTCCCCGGAACAGATCATTGAGCTCGTGGCGCAAGCCGGTCTGGCAGGCATCGAATGGGGAGGTGACGTGCACGTACCTCATGGCAATGTGGAAAGAGCGGAGGAAGTGCGGCGCCGGACCATCGCAGCCGGACTGCGGGTGGCTTCATACGGATCCTATTGGCGGGCGGGCGAGAACAATCCGGTCACTTTTGCCGACGTCGTGCGCACGGCCGAAACTTTGGAGGCACCGGTGATCAGGATCTGGGCCGGCAAGCGTTCCTCAGCCGCCGCCGATGAGGAATACCGGCAAAAGGTGATCAATGACACCCGCCTGGCTTGCGATGAAGCGGCCAAAAGCGGCATCGGGGTGGCTTTTGAATACCATCAGAACACCCTGGCCGATAACACCACCGCGGCTTTGCGCCTATTCAACGACATAGGACATGAAAATCTCAAAATGTATTGGCAACCGCAACAACATGAAAGCTTTGCCGACCGGGTGGCCGGGCTCAAAGCGTTCCTGCCCATCCTGGCCAATGTGCATGTGACCACCTTCTCCCCCCGGCAGCGCCTGGAAGAGGCCCTCGAGTGGCAAACATATCTGGAGCTATTATCATCCGGTCCCGACCGGGAATGCTGGACGATGATCGAATTTGTCAAAGACGACACTCCGGCCCAGTTTCTGGAGGATGCTGCCGTCTTGCTTAAATGGCTAAGGCCGAGGTGATGATGAATCATGCGCTTGACCGGTTTTATTCCCGGACGAGGCGGCTCCTGGGAGCTCTTGGTGGAAAACGGCATCATCAGCGACATCCGCGTCCAGTCCGCCTCTTCCTTGTCTCCCACCTACACGACCACCCCGGTGGAAGTCCCGGCCGGCGGGAGCGGTCCTGCTGCCGGCGAGACGCCCCTTTGGCTCTCTGCCGGTTTCTTCGACATTCAGGTGAATGGGTATGCCGGGGTGTCTTTCAATGAAGACGTGCTGACCGTGGAAGGCGTGGAGAAGGCGGTGCGCGCCCTTTGGCTCACGGGTACGGCCCTCGTCTTCCCTACGGTGACCACCGGTTCTCCGGAAAGGCTCCTTTATACCTTCCGCACCCTGGAGCGCGCCTGTGCGGAGGCTGCGCCGGAGGTACGCCATTCCATCGCCGGCTATCACCTGGAGGGACCCTACATTTCTCCCGAAGACGGCCCGAGAGGAGCTCACCCCCGCGAGTTCGTGCGCCCGCCTTCCTGGGATGAATTCCAGCGCCTGCAGGAAGCCGCCGGCGGCCGCATCCGCCTGATCACCCTGGCTCCCGAAGTCCCCGGCGCCATCGAATTTATCGAAAAAGCCGCCAAAAGCGGCGTAGTCGTCGCCCTGGGCCATACGGGGGCTCAACCTGAAGATATTGCCAAAGCCGTCGCTGCCGGCGCCCTCCTCTCCACCCATCTCGGCAACGGCTCCCACGCCCTGATCCGGCGTCATCCCAATTACATCTGGGAGCAGATGGCGAACGATGCCTTATATGCCAGCTTGGTGCCGGACGGCTTTCACCTGCCGCCCCCGGTATTAAAGTGCATGATCAGGGCCAAAGGCGTCGAGCATACCATTCTGACCACCGATGCCGCCGGCGTCGCCGGTCTGCCGCCGGGCATCTACAGCGCCCAAGGCAGGGATCTGGAACTCGTGGCCGGCGGGCCGGTGAAACTGCGGGGTACGCCGTTTTTGGCCGGCTCGGCGCTGAGGCTGAACGACGGGTTGACCAACGCCATGAATTATGCCGGAGTGAATCTGGCCGAGGCCGTCAGGATGGTCACCGTCAACCCGGCCCGCCTGATGAATCTGGAAACAAAAACCGGCTCTTTGCAGCGAGGCATGGAAGCCAATCTCACCCTCTTCCGCCTCGACGGCGCCGGCCGGGTGATCATTGAGAAAACCATCGTTAAAGGCCAGGTTGTTTACCAGGCCAAATAGACATAACAGAGAGGAAAGATAGCCATGCTTAAGGAGATCAAACCAATAAAAATCGCCCGTTACGACCAACTGACCGTGAAAGTGTACGCCACCAAAGAAGAGATGGGACAAGCTGCGGCGCAAGAAGCTGCGGCCGCTTTCCGCACCATGTTGTCTCAAAAGGGGCAACCGGTAAATATGGTATTTTCCACCGGTGCTTCCCAGTTCGCTTTTGTGGCGGCATTGAAGGAGGCCGGCATCGACTGGCAAAAAGTGCACGCCTATCATCTTGACGAATATGTCGGCATCTCCAGCGACCATCCGGCGAGCTTTCGTTTGTGGCTGCGGCAAAGGGTGGATCAACCCCTGCAGCCCGCCGCCTTCAATTATATCGAAGGCGATGCCGCCGACACCGACGCCGAATGCCGCCGCTATGAGGCTCTGCTCAAAGCCAATCCGATAGATATCGGTTATGTGGGGATAGGGGAAAACGGCCACATTGCCTTCAACGATCCCCCCGCCGACTTCAACGACTCCCGCTGGGTCAAAGTGGTGGAGCTAGATATGGTTTGCCGCCGGCAACAAGTGGGCGAAGGCTGGTTTGCCACCATCGACGATGTGCCGAAATACGCCATCTCGCAGACCGTGCCGGCCATCATGTCCTTCCGCAAGATCATCTCCGTGGTGCCGGAAGCCCGCAAAGCGGAGGCGGTGCGTCGCACTCTGACCGGCCCCATCAGCCCAACCTGTCCGGCATCCATCCTGCGCACCCATCCGGACGCCCTGCTGATGCTTGATGCCGATTCGGCGGCGCTAATCGATATTGGATAAATCCTATAAGACCATCACCGTATACTCTTCCTTTGTGCATTGCACACTACCAACAACGGGAGGAGTGCGGTGATGGTCTTTTCCAGGCGAAAAAAACCAACTGAGAATCGTGTCGACGTGCGGGAAGCCTATACCATCTGGGATGTGCTGAAGTCGAAATACAGCGTCATTGAGCGTCTGCTCATCTGGGAGGCTTTTGCCCACGATAAAGATCTGATCTTTATTATTAAACGTTATCTTAAGGAATTAAAGACTAACCGGGGCATTCTGGAGAATATATTGGCGGAATTCAACATCAAGGGACCAGCGCCCAACAGTTCCATCGGCGGGGCTCCCGTCAATCCCGAACTGGTCACCGACCGCCATATCGCCAACGATATTTTGTCATACACCCAGGAACATATAGAAAACCTCTTGCGGGGACACCGTTCGGCCATTACCAACGACTATATACGCGATTTGCTGAAGAGCATGATGGTGAAAACCGTCGACTGGAACGAAATCCTTTATAAATACCTCAAGCTGAAAGGCTGGCTGGAAACCCCGCCCATATTTAACACCGTCCCGGAAAGTGCCGACGAAATGCTGGGAGTCGGCGAAGTGGGTCAGCTCTTCGACCATTTATCCTTCCGCTACGACAGCCTGCACAAAACCAAGCTCTACCGGGCTTTCGCTCATGACGGCGATTTTCAGCTGGTGCTGGATAAGGGAATTGAACTTTTGGTCTCACAAGCGAAACTGCTGGAAAAAGAGTTTGCCAATTTTCAGCTGCCGGTTCCCAAGCGGGAATCCGACATTATCCCGTCCCCTCCCAACACGGAGCTGATCAACGATGAGCATATCTTCCGGATGATCCAAATCGGCTTGCAGGGAGCGGTTTGCCTCCATGCCGCGGCCATGAAGCGCTGCGTGATCAACGATCGCATACGCCAGATCTTCCGGAAAATGTTGATGGACGAAGTGGATTACTTCGACAACTTAATCAAGTACGGCAAAATGAAAGGTTGGATGCACGCCGCGCCGCTATATATCACCCATTGATCCGGCCGGCCGCCAGCCGCTGGCAGTGCGTAGTGCCATCGGAAGCACCATTGGCAGTCGGAAACATCCGCATCTCCCATATCATTTTCATTTCACTTGCGCTACTATGAAAACGATATTGGCATGCGGAGGTTCGTTAGGCCAATGGGCAAGATAAAAGCCAATTCAGATGCCGACTTGGTAAGCATGGCATATAAGGGGGCATGTACGGCTGCCTCCACTTTCATCCTGGCTACACTAATGTACATATTCATTGCCTGGTTCATTCTCTCAAAAGAATTATTAAACCGCAGCATAGATCCGGTCATTGAGCTCCGGATCGCTATTGTTCTTATTGTGGTGAGCATCTTGTTGGCTTGCGTAGGCTTGGTGATTCTCCCGAGATACCAAACTCTCGAACGCCTGATGAAGAAAGCAAAGACTGAAGAGGATCTTCTGAAAAGGCTGTCCATGGCTAATGCCACCCGCCTGCAGGTGGTGGAAGCCATCGCCTTACTGGGATTTATGTTCAGTCTGGTCACCGGCAAGCCGGTATATATCTATTGTTTGGGCATAGCCACGATCCTGTTTTTGGTGCTCCTCTGGCCGCGCCGGGAAGAGTGGGAACAGGTACGCCGCATCATGGACAAGCAAGCATAACCAAAACCCGGAACCGGCGGCAGCCATATCGCCGGTCACCGCTATCTGCCCGTTGCCGGCAGGCGGTCCGGGATCATCCGGCTTTCCTTTTACCGGCCAAATAGCAGACGGCGCCGCCCAACACCCCCACTCCCGTAAAGGCCATAGCCAGAATGTAGCGGAAATAGGGGAAGAAAGTGGCGGTAATCACCGCGCCGGTGGCAGTCGTCAAGGCGGCCGAGGCAAAAGGCGGTTTCACATAGAAGAGGAGCATGGCCAAGCCGGCAGCGAGGGCGGCATGCAATAGGCGGGCTTTGATATATGCCCCTAAGCGCAGGTCGGTGGTGGCGACAATGCTCGCTACCTGGCCATGCACCGAGAGGCCGCTCCAGGCCACGATGGCGCTGACCACTGCCAAGCGCTGCACCAGGGGGGCAGATATGCCGGCCGTCATAGCCGCTCCTACATCAAGCTCCAGCACGCCGGCTAAAAGCCCGGGAGTCAGATCGGGTTCCCAGCCAAGTCCTTTCAGCAAAAAGCGGACAGGCCAGCCCAGTACCGCCATCATGCCGGTGGTATTCATCAATTGGATGAGGGAAGCAAAAAACATGATAAACCCGCAGATTTTCAGCAAGGTGGCGGTGGAATCGGCCATGGCGTCGGCCAACAGCCTCCCGAAATCCCGCCCGTCCTGGCGGCGGGCCCGGCGCAGTTCATAGAAAGCATAAGCCAGGTAACCGGAGGGCGCCTGCTCCACGGGCTCCTGGCGATGCCGGGACTGGAGTTCCTGGCGCTCCCGGTGTCCCCGTGGCAGGGCCGTTTCGCTGCGGCCATGAAAGCGGAAGATCAGGCCGACCAATATCGCCGAAATATAATGGGCGGCGGCAATATGAAAACCGAGCGCCGGCAGGCCGAACATGCCCACCGCCACCGCCCCCAAAAGAAACAGAGGATCGGCCGTGTTGGTAAAGGCCAAGAGGCGCTCCCCTTCCACCCTGGTGCAATCGCCGGCATTGCGCAGCTTGGCGGTGATCACCGCATCCATGGGATATCCCGCCGCCAGACCCATGCTCCACACAAAAGAGCCGGTGCCAGGCACGTTGAAAAGCGGGCGCATCAACGGCTCGACCAAGGCTCCGATAAAATGCACCACCCCCAGGCCGATCAGCAATTCCGCCACCACAAAGAACGGTAAAAGGGATGGCAGCACAATTTCCCCGAATATCCGCAACCCCTGCAGGCCGCCTTCAATAGCGTTCTGCGGATCCCATAAAAGGAGCAAGCAGGCGGCCAAAGTTAAAAGGACACCTGCTGTATCCCTATAAGGGTAATGGTAATGCGCTTTATTTATATGTGCTTTTCTGTTTTGGAGCATTTACGCACCTCCGGCCTCCCTTTATAGGTACGGATGCCGCAGGTGGTCTATGCCTTATGCTTTTGTCTTTCTCTTCTTTCTACCAGTTGTCGAAATCGTCGTCCTGATCTTCCCCGAATTCATCATCCGGGATGTCTTCTATCACCGGACGCACCGGCCCGCCGGCCTCCCGCCTATACAGACCAAGGACTTCCACATAAGCACCCGGCATCTGCACTACGCTGATCTTGCCTTCATAATCCCCGCCCCCGCAGGTAGCGCAACCCACATCCCTGTTCCAGAGGTTATAGCTGCGGTAATCGATTTTCCGCGGCGACGAGGCGGTTCTTTTTTTCCTCATTACCTTATCGCCCTCCCATAGACAGCTTATGTCGCCTCAGGAAAAAAGTCATGGGAACGGGTTCCTATTTGGCAACTCCTTGTAGACACCCCGGGGCCACCCTGTAGCCCACCCTGTAGCTGCCCTGGAACCGCCCTGGAGCCGTCCTAAAGCTCGAAGCGCGCAAACCTGTTGTAACTATAAGCCGTCAGGATAAAGGCGACAGCCAGGGCACACACCACTGCCAGCACCACTTCCACTTGATAAATGGTCCCGTTGATCAGCTCGACCGCCATATCCCCGATGCTGTAGGGGAAATACCTGCTGATGCCGTAAGCTTTGGCTATGAAGTTGACAACAACTCCGCCGAAAATCGTTCCCAGGCCGAGCAGCCCCGCCACCAGTTGGCTTTTGCATACCACCGAGCCGGCAAAGGTGAAGGCCAAAATAAACGGTGGATTTCCCGGCACCGTTGGGGCTGACGAGCGCCGTTATGCTTCCTTTTTCCACTTCCAGATGCAGACGATCGACAACAGCGGTCCGGCCGTAATGTTTAGTCAGCTCATATGTGCGAACGACTAATTCGCCCACTCCTGCCCCACCTTTCAATCAGTATCGGCTTTAGTGTCTCCGGCGTCGTGGCCGGCATCATCGGTGTCAGGCCAGACTTCATCTGCTGCTTTGACCAGAGCGGTCATCAGCTCCCGGCGTGAGGCGCCAAGGCTATAAGCTTCGATGGCCAGGCGCATGGCCGCATTATGGAGGCGGGAGGCTATCTCTTCAGGGCTGAGCGACGGTGGCCGCAAGGAGATGCGTGTACCCATCCCCCGCTCCACTGTGATGACTCCCTCCCGCTGCAGTTCGCGATAGGCCCGGGCTACCGTGTTGGGATTAACAGCCAGCTTGACGGCCAACTCCCTTACCGAGGGAAGCAACTCACCCTCCTGAAGTATGCCGGTAGCGGCAGCAGACCGGATCTGCTCCATGATTTGCAGGTAAATCGGCACCCCCGAAGCCGGATCAACATGCAGCCACATAATCTTGCCAACACCCACTGTACTAATACACTAATACACCAAGGCACTTGTATTGTATCCACCAGGAAAGGTGGTGTCAATGACAAGTACTGCTGGGCGCCAAAAGCATTTGCGCAAAATACCTATCCATGATATAATATAGTCGCTACATTTCAGTTTCATCGCTAAGTGCCCGCCCAATATACATCGGGCAGCGGAGGAACCACATCTGGGGTTAATCCTTCATAACGAAGGTAGGGAAGGATACGCATTCCCGCACCCGTCAGCTAACTCCGTAAGCGTAATGCGTACACTGGGTAGCGTCGTCCCGCGCAAAGAGGCCGGCTCAGACGTGTCGCTTTGCGTGGTGTGACCAGCTGTGTGTGTCATTACGGTTGGGCGGAGGCACGAGCGACCTTGTTACATAACCTTATTCAGTTAATCCTGGCTTTTTTGTTCGCCCCTCTTTTGTCGGGAGTGGTAATAAACGCCAAAGCATCATGGCAAGGCTTCCCAGGTCTCCCCATCACCCAGGTTTATCGCGACATAGTCAATCACTATCGCCACATGGTAGCCGCTCCCGTCCACGGCTCGTCTGTCGGTATTTACACCTCATTGCTGATATTTGCTGCAGTGGGAACGGCAGTTTTTTATGTGCCGCTCTATGCCGGAGCCCCCTTGGGATGCAGCGGCGATATATTCATCGTGATGTATTTATTAGCCATGACAAGGGTATTTACCACCTTGCAAAAATGGGATGGCAGCAGCGACTTTGGCAGCAAAGACCATGGCCGGGATTTACCTGTAGGCACCCTCATTGAACCGGTGTTGGCAATCAGCCTTTTAGCCATGGCCATACCTAAAGGTTCCGCCGGACTTACCGACGTGTTGATGCACCTGCAGAACAACGGGTTGGCCGGTTTCTCTTTCAGCCACTGGTTGACCCTTGCGGCAATTTGTGCCTTGATGGTAGCGGAGATCAGCCGCATGGCGACGGATAATCCCTATGCCCATCTGGAGCCGGCCGGCCAGGAGCACGAAAGGATCAGCCGGCAGATAAGCGGATGGCCACTGGCTCTCGTCACCTGGTCGCACAGTGTAAAACAACTCCTTTTGTGCAGCATCATCGCCAACCTGGTTTTACCATGGCACCCCTTCTGGCTGGGCATATGGCCGGCAGGTGGTTTTGCGGAAATAGGTGTAGGCATGTGGTTGGCGGGCATGGTGCTCTTCTGCCTGAAAATACTGGTCTTTGGGCTGATACTGGCCGCTTTCGAAACCTTCGGCAGCAAAAAGCTGTTCCTAAAACCTAATTATCTGTTGGGCGTGGCAGTAATTTCGGGCATGGCCGGTAACATAATCAGTATATGACCTTAATGGGAGCGAGCAGTCACCCGCTCCCATCCGGTTCATTTTCTGTACTCAACCTCAAGCACAGCGCCTCAGTGATCTACCGGGGCATGGACCAGTGTGGATAATGTGCATTGGATATAAGCAATTCAGGAGTACCTGTGCCGTCGGCGTTGGTCACGTAGATGTTACCGCTTTCAAAGGCGATCTTGCTGCCATCAGGCGACCAACTGGGATTGCTTATAGTAGTGGATTCCATCGTGGCAATAGTGGTCGCGCCGGTACCGTTGGCATTCATCACACATAAAGATTTTTCATTAGCATACGCAATCTGGCTGCTATATCGCTTTCATCAGCCAACACCAGCTCCACCGTACCTGAGTCGGCGTCCGCCACCTGCTGTACAGTTATGGTTACGGTGGCGGAAACGACATTCATCCCCACTACGACAGTCGAACTAGTGCCCGCGGTGACGACACCGCTGCCGGTACCTGAGTAGATGTCATAGTCGCCGGTATCCTTGACCACGGCGCTTACGGTCCATTCGCCTACGGTAATATCAGGGAATTCAATCACTGCGCTGCTATCGTTATCGTTAATGACTGCTGTTTCCGTAATCGGGGTACCATCTTTGCTGAGCGTTACTTCCACCCGATCGAGATCGATTTCATCCAGGAAAGACTGTGCCGACATACCGGCATCGGCAGGAATTTTGATGACCACGCTTAGGGAACCTTTCTGGGCGACGTTGTCTTGACCGGGAACCAACTTCCCACAACCACTCAGCGCCATCGCTAGTATTACCGGCACTACCAGTAACAACCGTTTGCTAATCATGGACTACCTCCTTATATATTCATTCCTAAGATTTATATCACGCAATGGCGCAGTTTCACTATGACAATTTTGCGGTTTCTAAAATATTTAGGTTATATTTTTGCGTTTCCAGGTGGAACATGGATCAGCTAAGCGTGAGAACCAACTTCCACCGCAGGCCCATGGATGCCGTCACTCACGGCACGCGTCATTTGAATTTTCAAATCGGTAGCAGCACTAACCTCGCCACCAATGCCCGGTGGTCCGAAGCATCGGAGTCGACGGCGAAAACGGCTCCTGTGCCGGCTAAATCCACTCGCCCGGATATGAATATATAATCAATCCTGCGATCCGGCTTGGAGCTAGGAAAGGTATATCCTTGCTCACGTTTTGCCGCCGGATCCACACCGTCCCGGGTCAGGCTGTAGAGCCAGGCGTCCCGCAGGGGTAGCATAAAAGTGGCGAGGTCTTCATCTTTTTCAGCGATGATATTGAAGTCACCCACCACCACGAGGGGTCCAGGCAAGCTTTGCAGATACTCTTTGATCCTTTCCAATTGAGGCCGACGCTCCTCTGCGGTTAGTGCCAGATGCGTCGTCAGGAAATGCAGGATCCTGCCATGCACATCGACTTCCACATGAAGCAAGCCCCAGCGATAACGGCCGCCGGCAGGCAGGGGGGTGTTGGCGGATTTTACGATTGGATAGCGGCTCAAGATAGCGTTGCCATAATCGCCGCCCTGATAGACCAAGTTCGCCCCATAGGCCACCTGCATGCCCAGCAACTTCGCCAGCGTTCCGGGCTGATCGATCCCCGAGGAGCGGGCCGTTTTGATATCCACTTCATTCAAGCCGACGAGATCAGCTCCCGCCTTATCGATCACGGCAGCGATGCGTTCGAGATCGATGACGTTGTCGTTTCCTTCCCCGTGCCGTATGTTGTAGGACATGACGCATAAAGTGGTTTTGCCTTTCATGGTGTAAATCGATACCTCTGCTTTCTACTTTATATATTAATCAGAAAAGGGCATCCCGTCGTCACCTGCAAAACTGTCAAGGTATTGTCACCAACAGTCTAACAGGTTTTGGCCGAAACAGATCGGTTTCAGTCAACAAAACTCAGACAAACCACCTGCCCCTGCGAAAACCAGCCGGTCGCTTTTCAGCGAGGAATCGGGTCGACCATACCGAATGTTTAATGGTAGCGATTCCGGTCTCCGGAGGTGCTCAACCCATGGCTGATTCAGAACTGTTGTCAGCCGTACGCAACATGCTCCATATTTTATGTACTAAGGAGCCTCTGAAACTGATAACACCCGGCCGCAGATGGGGCGAAAAGTTGCCTTCCCTTCCAGCACCGACCGTATGGTGGCCAAACAGTCATCGGCAAACCGAACTGGTTTATTTGCATCGCGGGGCTTGCGCAATGGTTTTAGACGACTGCGCATACAAAGTCGATGAAGGTACGATCTGTATAATTCCCGGCGGTTGTTACCATTACGAAACGCCGTTGCAGGCAAACGTCAGTTATCAGGCCGTTTGGTTCATCAAACCTGCGCAGAATCTTTGTTGGCATATCTCCAAATACGACGGCAAGGTGACAAATAACGTTGAGAACCCTCTGCTCCTGGTAGTGGGTAATCGTTTGTATCTTAATATGGAGGACATGCTGAACACCATATTGAACGAAGCCAAGTCCAACATTTCATATAACGAGGAAATGGTGCGCGGCTATCTGATATTATTTGCCAGCCGTGTCTGCCGTCAGGCGGAGCGTATAAAAGCACCACCTAG